>JANYBX010000087.1 GCA_025360615.1 Opitutia bacterium | reverse complement strand
CGCCGGCGCAGACCGCGTCGAAGGCACGCTCTTTGGCAACGGTGAGCGCACGGGCAATGTCGACCTCGTGACCGTCGCGATGAATCTCTACACGCACGGCATCCACCCCGGTCTCGATTTCAGCGACATCAATGGCATTCGCGAAATCTACGAGCGCACCACGCGCCTCGAAGTCCCACCGCGCCAGCCCTACGCCGGCGAGTTAACCTTCACCGCGTTCAGCGGCTCGCACCAGGATGCGATCAAGAAATCCTGGGCCGTCCAAAAACCCACCGAGCCGTGGGACGTGCTCTACATTCCCGTCGATCCCGCCGACATCGGCCGCAGCTACAAGGCGATTATCCGCATCAACAGCCAGTCGGGCAAAGGCGGCGTCGCCTACGTTTTGGAAAACGAGTTCGGCTTCCAGTTGCCGAAACTCATGCACAAGGAAATCGGCAAGCTCATCAACGACCGCGCCGACGCCAAGGGCACCGAGCTCACCTCCACCGAGATCAACAATATCTTCCGGGGCGAGTATCTTGAGCAGCCCTCGCCTGCTCTCACCCTCCAGCATTTCAAAACCACCGAGCGCGACAGCACCGTGAAATGCGAGGCCGCCGTCACGCTCGCAGGCACCGCCCACACGCTCACGGGCGCTGGCAACGGCCCGATCGATGCCTTCGTCCGCGCGCTCGCCGGCACGCCGCTCCCAAAATTCGACGTGATGAACTACAGCGAACATTCCCTCGGCAGCGGAGCCGAAGCGCGCGCCGTCAGTTATATCCAGATCAAAACCGACCGCGGCCTCACGCTCTACGGCGCCGGCATCGACACGAACATCGAGCTCGCTTCGATCAAGGCAATCGTCAGCGCCCTCAACCGCGCGCTGAAAAAATAGCTTTCGTCCGCTTGGTTGGATGCCGGGGCGCCTTCTCCGCCCCGGCTTAATCGCACACGAGTCGGACGGACCCGCGCGCAGCTCTCTTGTCTCACGCGTGATCGCTCGCTCGCATGCGCCCATGAACCCCCGCGCCCTGTTTTTTACGCTGCTGGCCGCGCTACTTGCATCTGGCTCCCCTCTCTTCGCCACCGACACCCGTGCCGATTTCCTCAAGCTCATCGACCGTCCGCGCATGCTCCTCGCTCCGGAGGTAAAATCAGCCGCCACCAGCGCAGACGGGATCCAGCAACTCGACTTCACTTACGCCGCCGATGCCGACAACCGCGTGCCCGGCATCCTGCTAAAATCCTCCGATTGGGCCAGTGGGGGAAATGCCCGCCGCCCTGTCGTGATCTGCCTGCATGGCACGGGTGGGAGCAAACTCAGCGATCTGCCCTTTCTCACCGAACTCGCAAAAGCAGGTTTCATCGCCGTCGCGATCGATGGTCGCTACCATGGGGCGCGTTCTAAATCCGGCAAAGGTTCAGCTGACTACGTGGACGCCATTCTCCGCACTTTCCGCACGGGCCAGGAGCATCCCTTCTTCTACGACACCGTCTGGGACGTGATGCGGCTCATCGACTACCTCGAAACCCGCGACGACGTTGATCCGAAACGCATCGGCCTTTTCGGCATCTCGAAAGGCGGGATCGAAACTTATCTCGCCGCCGCCGCCGATCCGCGCATCGCCGTCGCCGTGCCCTGTATCGGCGTGGAAAGTTTCCGCTGGGCCGTTGAGCACAACTCCTGGCAATCGCGCATCGGCACCGTGCAAGCCGCCTTCGACGCCACCGCGAAAGACACCGGCATCGAAAAACCCGGCGCCGATTTCGTTCACACGTTCTACACGCGCGTTGCCCCCGGTCTCGACCGCGAGTTCGACGGCCCCGCCATGGTCCCGCTCATCGCCCCTCGCCCCCTTCTTTCCATCAACGGCGAGATCGATCCGCGCACTCCCTTGCCCGGCCTGCAATTCTGCACCGACGCCGCCCGCACCACTTATCACGCTGCAAGCGACGACGAGAAATTCGTCCAGATCATCCAGCCCAACACCGGCCACAAAGTCCTCCCGGAATCGTTCGTCGCCGCCCGCGAGTGGTTCGTGCGCTGGCTCCAGCCGTAAGCCAAAAAAATTTGGCCACAAAAGGCCCAGAAGCTTTGCGTTACTCTGCGATCTTCGTGTAGAAATTCTTTGAGATTTCGCGCGCCGTCCGGGTTTCGAATCGGGCAAGATCCAAACCCTTTTGCGCCTTCTAGGCCTTTTGTGGCCAATTCTGATCGAGATCGTCCGGCTCCCCGCTTGCACGAGCGGCGAAGGCCCGGCACGCTGCTTCGTTAATGAAGTTCACGCCCGAAAAATCACCGCTCCTCGGCGAGACCCTCGATTCCCTCACGGAAAAACTCCGCGAGCAGGGCGAACCCGTGTTTCGCGCGAAGCAGATCCTCGATTGGGTTTACAAAAAGCGCGCCCGCACTTGGGACGAGATGACCAATCTCCCCAAACCCCTCCGCGCCTGGCTCGACATCACGTTCGATCTTACCCCCGCCTCGCTCGTGCTTCACAAGGAATCGCACGACGTCACCGACAAACTCCTCCTCGAACTGCGCGACGGTTCCCTCATCGAAACCGTAATCATCCGCGCCCCGCAGGATGGAGTGGGCGAGGAGCACTCGCGCAAAACCATCTGCATTTCCACCCAGGTCGGCTGCGCGATGGGCTGCGTGTTTTGCGCCAGCGGACTCGCCGGCCTCAAGCGCGACATGTCCGCCGGCGAGATCGTCGCGCAACTACTCCACGTCTGTTACCGCGAGGATGCCGGCACGCCGCGCGCCCGCCCCGAACTCGCCTCCTTCGACAACATCGTCGTCATGGGCATGGGCGAACCGCTCGCCAACTACGACGCGCTCATCCGCGCCCTCACCATCCTCAACGCCGACTGGGGCCTCGGCTTCGGCGCGCGCCGCATCACGATTTCCACGAGCGGCCTCGTCCCGAAAATCCTGAAACTCGCCGACGAGCCCATCGGCTTCCGCCTCGCCGTCTCGCTCCACGGCGCGACCGATGAAGTTCGCGAGAAAATCATGCCGGTGAACAAGGCCTTCCCCCTCGGGAAACTCATTCCCGCCGTTCGCGAGTTCTCCGAAAAACACGGCCGCATGGTCACGCTTGAGTTCATCCTCATCGAGGACGTCAACGACTCCATCGACCAAGCCGGCGAACTCCGCGACATCGCCCGCGACCTCCACGCGCACGTGAATTTGATTCCTTACAACACCGTTGAAGGCCTCCCGTGGAAACGCCCGAGCGTCGAGCGGCAGGAAGGTTTCGCCGACGTCCTCCGCGCCGCCCGCGTCCCCGTCACGCTCCGCCGGGAGAAGGGTCACGAGATTAACGCCGCCTGCGGCCAGCTCCGCCTCAAGACCGAAAAAGACCGCGAGCTCACGAGCGCCTCCGCGTAAGGCGGCGCCCGCCGGCGCCTGGTGTGGGGCGTTCCTCCGTCACCGCCGCCGACCGCGACCCGTGCTCTCGCCGCCCCGCCGAGTGGGCGATCTGCTCCGCGGAAATCGCTGCTCAAGTCGCGCCTGAGTTCGCCGATCATCCTTCTTCGTGTCTCTGCCTCACGGGGCTCTGGCTCCCAGTGCCCAAACCTCTCCGCCCCTCTCACACTCAGCCATGTCCTCCGCCCGAAAACTTCTCGCCCGATTCGCCGTGGTGACCCTGCTCGCACTCGTCGCCATCCCGCCACCGGTCGCCGCCGCCCCCCTCAAAATCGCCTACAGCGACTGGCCCGGCTGGGTCGCCTGGGACATCGCCTTGAAAAACGGCTGGCTCAAAACCGCCGGCGTCGAGGTCGAATTTGTCTGGTCCGAGTATGGTCCGTCCATGGAAGCCTTCGCGGCCGGTAATAAAGTTGACGGCATCCTGATCGCCAACGGTGACGCTCTCACCACCAGCGCCAAAGGCGCGAAAAACGTCATGATTTTGCTGACCGATTATAGCAACGGCAACGACATGATCATCGCCGGCCCGGGCGTGAAATCGCTCGCCGACCTCAAGGGGAAAAAGATCGGCCTCGAATTCGGCGCGATCGAACATCTCCTGCTCACCTACGCCCTCTCGAACTCCGACCTGACCGAAGCCGACGTGACGCTCGTCAATACCCCCACCTCCCAAACGCCAGCGCTCTTCGCCTCCGGCCAAGTCGACGCCATCGGCGCCTGGCAACCCGTCGCCGGCGAGGCCCTCAAAGCCGTGCCCGGCGCGCATGCCGTTTACACGACCAACGACGAACCCGGCCTCATCTACGACGGTCTCGCCGTCACCCCCCAAAGCCTCGCCGAGCGGCGCGACGATTGGATTAAGGTGATCTCCGTCTGGGACCGCATTGTCCGCTACCTTCGGAACCCCATCACGAGGGAACACGCCATCGCCACCATGGCCGCCCGCTCCGGTTCGACCGCTCCGGAATACACCCGCTTTATTGAAGGCACCTACTTCCTCACGCTCCAGGAGGGAGTGAGGAAAATGAACGCCAAAGGCAGCGCCGGTTTCGGCTCGCTGAAAATTTCCGGCCTCGTCGCGAACGACTTCAATTTGAAAAACGCCGTCTACAAAAACTCGCAGGATGTCGGCGCGAGTTTCGATCCCACGCTCACTGAGAAGATCCTCGCCACCGCCAAGCCCTGATCCCCCGGTGCGGCCGCGCCGCCCCAGCACGCGGGCCCCGCTCACCGCCGCTTGTGCGCCACCGTGAGCGCGCGCGCGATGGCGATCTCCACCTTGTTGCGCGCCTGGTTGATGTTTTGCCGCACGTAGCGCCGTGCCGCCTCGGCGTTTTTTTTCGCCAGCGCGTCGAGAATCATCACGTGCTCGCCCGCCGTCGTCTGCACGCGGTGCGGCGTCGTGATCACCGCCAGGCGCACGAAGCGCAGGCGGTCGTTGATGTCCTGCAGTGCCTCGAAGATGAAGGGGTTTTCCACCGCGCGAGCGAGCGAGAGATGAAAATGCTCGTCCGCCGCGACGAGCACCGTGCCCTCGACGCGATCATGCGCGCGGATGTGCATCAGCGGCTCCCAGCAGGCCCGCAGCTCCGCCTCCACCGCCGCCGGCAAGCCGGTCTGCGCGAGCCGCTCGACCACGAACAACTCCAGCGCCAGCCGCATATCGTAGAGATGATGCGTGGCCTCCGCGTCCGGTTGTTTCACGTAGCAACCCTGGTTCGGCACCTTGTCCACGAGGCCCTGCTCCGCCAACGCGCGCAGCGCCTCGCGCACCGGGATGCGGCTCGCTGACAACTCGTCGCACAGCGCCTGCTCGCCGAGATGATGGCCGGGCGGATAGTGCCAGTTCAAAATCCGCTCCCGCAGCTTCCCGAGAATCTGCTGCCCGAGGTCGTTGACGGATTTCGATTCCGGCAGCGCGAGCGGTGCGGCGACGGCCATTCGGCGTGGGCTTGGCATGTTGCGCGCAGCTTCAACTCCGCCCCGCGCCGCAGGCAATCGCGAAGGCGTAACACTTTGTTTTTCTCAAAATACATTATTGTATACAATGTGGCACGAGCGTTGCTCCACGCCGGCCGGCGCATTCCACCGCCGCGTTCAACCTGCCACCACCACCATGACCGTTCCACGTTCCGCCTCGTCCTCGTTCCGCTCCCGCTGGCTCGCGCCGGCGCTCGGCCTCTGCGCCGTTTTCGCCGCCGCCTCCGCCCACGCTCAAACTGCTCCCGCCGCGGACCCCGTCGTCCTCCTCGATAAATTCGTCGCCAGTGCCAAGGCCGACGATGTCTACGCCATCCTGCCTGCGCGCGACAGCGCCAGCGTCTTCGGCACGGCGCGGTCGCAAATGGACACGCCTCGTTCCGTCACGCTGATCGAGAGCACGCTCACCGATCTCTACAGCATCCACACGGTGAACGATTTTGTCTCCGTCACCGCCGGCTCGTTCACGGGAAACTATTTCGGCGTCCCCGGCGCCCTCGATGTGCGTGGCGAACGCGCCGATAATTTCTTCCGCGGCTTCCGGCGCATCGAGAATCGCGGCAACTTCCCCACCCCCATCGCCGGCACCGACTACGTCGAGATCATCAAGGGCCCGCCCCCACCCGTCTACGGCGGCGGAAAAATCGGCGGCATCCTCAACTTCATCCCCAAGTCCGCGAAGAGCAAAACCACCAAGTTCATCTCCAAACCCACCGGCACCGTGTCCGCCACCGTCGGCACCTACGGTAAAAAACTTGCCAGCCTCGAATACGGCACGCCCTTCTCCCTCGGCGGCAAACGCTCCGGCGCCTACGTCTTCGTCGAGAGCGAGGACTCGAAAAGCTACTACGACAAAATCTACAACAAGGACACCCTCGCCCAGCTCGCCATCGACACCGAGATCTCCGACAGCGTTCTCCTCGAATACGGCGGCATGGCCCAGTGGGCCAAGCTCAACCAGAGCCTCGGCTGGAACCGCGTCACCCAAAAGATGATCGACGGCGACGGCACCTACCTCGCCGGCCGCCCCGCGCTCAATCTCGACACGAATGGCAACGGCTTTCTCACGCCCGCCGAAGTCGGTGCCTACTCGCTCGAGCAATTCGCCTTCGCGAATCCCTTCCCCTCCGGCGCGCTCTCCGCCAACCAGCAAGCCGCCTTCGCCCTCGACCCCGCCACGGTGCGCACCGTGAAACTCAGTCATCACACCATCCAGGCCGAGACGCTCGATTTCTCCCAGACCAATGCCCTCACCGGCTTCTTCGACATCACGAAAACCTTCAGCGACGACCTCTCTCTGAAGAACCAGTCGTTCTACGACTCGATGAACCACACCAAATATTCCAGCTACGGTTTTACCGCCGACTACGTGGACGTCGTCTTCGAAAACAAAACCACCGTTCACTACAAATTCGAGCCCGCGAAAGGCACCGTGCTCGATAACATCTTCGGCGCCTCCTACCGCTACACCAGCGGCGACGAGCGCGAATCGCGCGGCCGCGGCTTCCAAGTCCTCGACCGCCGAGACCTCTCCGTCGGCCCCACCGGCAACGACCGCTTCGAAGGCGCCCACACCGGCACCGGCAACGTCCCCTACAACTGGCGCCAGATCGGCGACTCCTCGGATCTCGGCGTGTTCGCCCTCATCGACAGCACCTTCGCCAAGGACTTCAGCCTGATCCTCAGCGGCCGCTGGGATGCCTACAGCGCCACCACCAACGGCACCGACCTCGGGGGCGCTTTCGCCAAAGTCACCGCCGACAAGAGCGCGTTCACCTACAACGTCAGCGTCAGCTACAAGGCGCCCGCCGGTGTTACGCCCTACGTCACCTACGCGGAGTCCAGCTACGTCGAGCTTGGCCAAGGCGGCATGATCGACCGGCTCAATCTCGCCGGCGACACCTGGCTCCAGAAATCGAAAATCACCGAGGCCGGCCTCAAGGGCACGTTTCTCGAAAAGAAACTCTACGCCACGTTCGCCTACTACCAGCAGGAGAAAACCGCCTTCAATTCGCAGGCCGGCTCCTTCGACAAATATAAATCCCGCGGCGTCGAGATCGAGGCCCGCTACGCGCCGACCAAGCGCCTCAGTTTCACCGCCGCCGCCACGTGGCAAAAAACCACGCTGCTTAACTCGCCCTTCTTCCTCGGCGTCACCCCGTCCTACCTCGGCCTCGATCCCGTGAAATCCTACGGCGGCCGTTTCGTTGCCGTCGGCGGCCTCATCGGCGTCCCGTCGAATCTCGAAACACCCACGCCGCGCGAAGTCTTCTCCGTCGGCGGCACCTACACCTCGCCCGACGGCTGGGGCGGCTCGCTCGGCGGCACCTACGTCTCCTCGATGTTCGCCGGCTATCTCCAGCAGATCCGCCTGCCCTCGTATCACACCGTCCGCGCCGCGCTCTTCTACAACCGCGGCCCATGGTCCTACCGCGTGAATGCGACCAACATCCTCGACGCAAAATACTACACGCCGCAGTTCCTCTTCTGGGACACCTTCATCAGCCCCAGCCAAGGCCCGACCGTCGAACTCACCGCCTCCTTCAAGTGGTAACACAAAAGGTAGGGCGGGTTATCCCTAACCCGCCGCTGCGACTCAGCCCTCCCGCGAGCCGAGCGCAGTCCACCGGTTGAGGATAACCGCCCAACCCTTTCCGCTCTACCTTGAGCCTGCCAGTTGCTAGATAAAATCCCGCATGTCCGAGATCAACAACCCCGCCGTGATCGCCGAGATCACCGCGCTCCACGACGCCTACGAACGCGCCCTCGCCGCCAACGACATCCCCGCGCTCAACGCCTTCTTCTGGGATTCCCCCCACCTCGTCCGCTACGGCGTCAACGAACACCTCTACGGCGCCGAGCAAGTCGCCGCGTATCGGCAAAACCACACGCCCGCGTTCACCGAGCGAAAAATCCTCCGCCGCTCCATCGTCGCCCTCGGCCCCGACCACGTCTCGGTAATGAGTGAGCTCTCGCAAAAAATTGCCGGCCAACCGCGCCACAGCCGCCAGTCCCAAGTCTGGGTCCGCCTGCCGGAAGTCGGCTGGAAAGTCGTCGCCGCCCATGTCTCCAACACCCTCTCCGCCGCCACCTCGTGGGATGCCTACGCCGACCAAGCCGCCGCCGCGCTCAACCTCCCGCTCGCTCCCGAACACCGCCTCGGCGTCATCCAAAATCTCCAACGCTCCGCCGCGATTCTCGCCCCCCTCCTCGCCACCCCGCTCCCCGCCGACGCCGAGATCGCCCCCGTGTTCGTCCCATGATTTTCAATCCTCCAAACCGGTTGGCCACAAAAAGCGCAAAGATTTCGCCGGCTTCGTTCCAAGCCGCCCGCGCGCCTATAGGCGCAATGAAGCCACCGCCGCAGCCCCGGCAATTTTGTGCTTTTTGTGGCCATAAATTCCGCGCCGCCGCATGAGCTTCGACTACGCCCACGCCACCGCGCTCGAAATCGCCGCCGCCATCCGCGCGCAGCGCACCACCGCCCGCGCCATCACCGAGGCCGCGCTCGCCCGCATCGAATCCACCCACGCCCGCGTCAACGCCTTCACCTCCGTCACCGCCGGCCGTGCCCGCGCCGAAGCCGCCGCCGTCGATGCCGCCATCTCCGCCGGCCGCGATCCCGGCCCCCTCGCCGGCGTGCCCTACGCCGTGAAAAATCTTTTCGATCTCGCTGGCACCGTCACCGTCGCCGGCTCGAAAATCAACCGCGACGACCCGCCCGCCAACGAAGACGCCACCGCCGTCGAGCGCCTCCGCCGCGCCGGTGCCGTCTGCCTCGGTGCGCTCAACATGGGCGAATACGCCTACGATTTCGTCACCGAAAACGCGCACGACGGCCCCACGCGCAATCCCCACGATCTCACCCGCTCCGCCGGCGGCTCCTCCGGCGGCAGCGGCGCCGCCATCGCCGCCGGTCTCGTCCCCCTCACGCTCGGCACCGATACCAACGGCTCCATCCGCGTCCCCTCCTCCTTCTGCGGTATCTGGGGACTCAAGCCCACTTTCAGCCGCCTCTCGCGCGCCGGCAGTTTCCCCTTCGTCGACAGCCTCGATCACATCGGCCCCTTCGCCCGCAGTGTCGCCGACCTCGCCGCCGCCTACGACGTGATGCAAGGCCCCGATCCCCGCGACCCCGTCTGCACCACCCGCGCCCCGGAATTTTCCGCGCCCTCGCTCGACACGGGCATCGGTGGCCTCCGCGTCGCGATCCTCGGCGGCTACTTTGAAAAAGGCGGGCTGCCTCACGCGCACGCCGCCGTCGCGACGATTGCCGCCGCCCTCGGCGTTTCGCGCCGCGTCGAATTGCCTGCGCCCGCCGTCGCCCGCGCCGCCGCCTACGCCATCACTGCCACCGAGGGCGGCCACCGCCACCTTGAACGTCTGAAAACTCGCGCCGCCGATTTCGATCCCGGCACGCGCGACCGTTTTCTCGCCGGCGCGCTCATGCCCTCCGGCTGGTATTTGCACGCGCAAAAATTCCGCGCCGTCTGGCGCGAGCAGCTCCGTGAAATTTTCCGCGACGTCGACGTGCTCCTCGCTCCCGCGACGCCCGTCTCCGCCACCCTCCTCGGCCAGCAAACCATGACGCTCGACGGCGTCGAAATGCTCGTGCGCCCGAACCTCGGCCTCTTCACGCAACCCATCACGTTCGCCGGCCTCCCCGTCGTCGCCGCACCGATCCACACCCCCGGCGCGATGCCCATCGCCGTCCAACTCATCGGCGCCCCGTGGAGTGAAGCCGCCCTGCTCCGCGTCGCCCGCGCCCTCGAAAAATCCGGCACCTGCACCGCCCCCGTCGCCGCGCTCGCCGCATGAACGTCGCGAGTAATTCTTCCGAGGTAGGGCGGGTTATCCCTAACCCGCCGCGTTGGACTCCGACCGCGTCCCACGCTCGTTCCGCGTCTCACCGGCGCGTTAAGGATCACGCGCCCTACCCCAAGAACCCCCGCGCCGCATGAACCCCCAGCACACCTTCTCCATCGACGCCGAACCCTACGCGTTCGAGTTCACGCCCGCGCGTTGCGCGCTCCTCATCGTCGACATGCAGCGCGATTTCCTCGAACCCGGCGGCTTCGGCGAAACCCTCGGCAACGACGTCGCGCCACTTCGCCGCACCATCGCGCCCAACCAAAAACTCCTCGCCGCCTGGCGCGCCCACGGCCTCCAAGTCATGCACACGCGCGAGGGCCACCGCCCCGACTTGATGGACCTCCCGCCCGCCAAACGCCTCCGCGGACGCGGCACGCGCCTCATCGGTGACCTCGGCCCGCTCGGCCGCATCCTCATCCGCGGCGAACCCGGCAACGAAATCATCCCCCAGCTCGCCCCGCTCCCCTCCGAACCCGTGATCGACAAGCCCGGCAAGGGCGCCTTCTACGCCACCGATCTCCACGCGATCCTTCAAAACCGCGGCATCCGCCAGCTCGTCGTCACCGGCGTCACCACCGAAGTCTGCGTCCACACCACCGTGCGCGAAGCCAACGATCGCGGCTACGACTGCCTCGTCCCCGAGGATTGTGTCGGCTCGTATTTCCCGGACCTGCACGCCGCCGGCCTCGCGATGATCAAGTCGCAAGGCGGCATCTTCGGCTGGGTTTCCCACTCCGAAAAAATCCTCTCCGTCCTCAACTGCGACTCAGGAATACGATCAGCAGATTCTCTCGCGAAGGAAACGAAGTAAGCGAACGACCGACCTCCCTTCGCCTCCTTCGTTTCCTTCGCGAGACCCTCTCCGAAAATCACCCTTCACCATGATCTCTTCTTCACGTCCCAAACTCTGGGTCCCCGGAGACTGGAATGCCTTCTTCGGTTTCGGCACCAACATCCTCGTCAACGTCCTCACGCTCACCGGGCTCCTCCGTTTCGTTTTGAAAATGCCCGACGAGCTCGTCTTCGGCCGCATCCTCCCCGCCGTCGGCCTCACGCTCTGTCTCTCGACGTGTTACTACGCGTGGCTCGCCTACGACCTCGCCAAAAAAACGGGCCGCCACGATGTCTGCGCGCTCCCCTCCGGCCCCGGCGTCGGGCACATGTTCATCGTCGTCTTCGTCGTGATGCTCCCGATCAAGCTCCGCACCGGTGACCCGATCAAAGCCTGGGAAGCCGGCCTCACGTGGGTGTGCATCCAGAGCGTCGTGCTCGTCATCGGCGGCTTCATCGGCCGGTGGGTGCGCAAAGTCACGCCGCGCGCCGCGCTCCTCGGCACGCTCGCCGGCGTCTCGATCACTTTCATCTCGATGCGCCCCGCGCTGCAGATGTTTCTCACGCCCGCGATCGGCCTCGTGTGTTTCGCCATCCTGCTCGTGAACTGGTTTGGCGGCGTGCGCTATTTTCGCGGCATCCCCGCCGGCCTCGTCGCCATCGCCGCCGGCACCTTGATCGCGTGGGGCTCCACCCTCTTCGACTTAAACTACGGCGGACTCTCGCTCGCCGGGCTGACCGCGTCGTTCACGAACTTTGGTTTTCACATCCCGCTCCCCGCCTTCGGCCACGTCTTTTCCGGATTCGAATTTCTCGGCGTGCTACTCGTCACCGCGATCCCGTTTGGCCTCTACGATCTCGTCGAGGCCATCGACAACGTCGAAAGCGCCTCTGCCGCCGGCGACAGTTTTCCGACGACCAAGGTCCTCGCCGCCGACGGCATCGTCAGCCTCCTCGGCAGCCTCATGGGCAACCCCTTCATCCTCGCCGGCTACATCGGCCATCCCGGCTGGAAGGCGATGGGCGGCCGCATCGGCTACTCGGTCGCGACCGGCGTGATGATCATTTCGTTCTGCTGGCTCGGCATCGTGCCCGTCATGCTCGCGCTCGTCCCCGTCGTCGCGATCCTGCCGATTCTCCTCTACATCGGCATGCTCATCGGCTCGCAGGCTTTTCAAGAGACGCCCCGGCGCCACGCGCCCGCGATCATCCTCGCCCTCGTCCCCAACGTCGCCGCGTGGGCCCTCGCCCAAGTCCACGGCGCGCTCAACGCCACCGGCGTCCCCATCGACGACGCCCTGCGCGCAAAGCTGGCCGGCGAGGGCGTGCTCCTCCACGGACTCGAAATCCTCGGCGGTGGCGCCGTGCTCGCCGGACTCACGCTGGCCGCGATCACGGTCTTCATCATCGAGCGACAGTTGTGGCGCGCCGCGACCTTTGCGGCGGCGGGCGCCGCGCTCACCTTCTTCGGTTTCATGCACGGCGAACGCATCGGCTTCGCGGAATCCCCCGCCATCGCCGGCAGCTATCTGCTCGTCGCCGTCTTCCTCGCCGCCTGCGCGAAGCTCTCCGGCGTCACCCCCCGCGAGCCCGAAGCCGCGGAGCCCCACTCCGCGGTCTGATCGCTCTCTCTCGAGCAGGCTGGCGCGCCCCGCCTCGGCCCGCTCGCTGTCCCCGCCGCCTCCGCTCCCGGCACCTTTCCCCCGGCGCGTCTCTCCCACGAAAATAACCTTCGCGGCGGCATACGTCCTGCTCACAAAAGACGTAACACACTCCATTAAAAACGTAACACGCCCCCTCCATGAACCTCCGCCGGATCACCCGTCTCGCCTGCTTCACCCTCCTCGCCGCCTTCGCCTCCGCTCTCTCCGCCGCCCCGCTTAAAATCGCCTACAGCGACTGGCCGGGCTGGGTCGCTTGGGAGGTCGCCATTCAAAAAGGCTGGCTCAAGCAAGCCGGCGTCGAGACCGAATTCCTCTGGTTCGAATACGGCCCGTCGATGGAGGCTTTCACCGCCGGCAAGGTCGACGCCGTCATGGTCACCAATGGCGACTCCCTCGTCACCGGCGCCAACGGGGCGAAGAACACCGTCATCATGCTCACCGACTACAGCAACGGCAACGACGTGATCGTCGCCAAGGCCGGCATCAAGTCGCTGAAGGATCTGAAGGGCAAAAAAATCGGCCTCGAAGTCGGCGTCGTCGAGCACCTCATGTTGCTCAACGCCCTGAAAAAAATCGGCCTGACCGACGCCGACATCACGATCATCAACACCCCCACCAACCAGACCCCGCAAGTCCTCGCCTCCGGCCAGGTCGACGCCATCGCCGCGTGGCAGCCCAACGCCGGGCAGGCCCTCAAGGCCCTCGCCGGCTCCACCGCCATTTACTCCAGCGCCGATGAGCCCGGCCTGATCTACGACACCATCACCGTCTCACCGCAAAGCCTCGCCCAGCACCGCGCCGAGTGGGTAAAACTCGTCTCCGTCTGGGACAAGGTTCTCGCCTACATTAACGACCCGAAGACGAAAGACGACGCGCTGAAAATCATGGCCGCCCGCACCGGCTCCACGCCCGCCGACTACGCCGCGTTCCTCAGCGGCACGCATTTCCTCTCGCTGGCAGACGGCGCGAAAATCATCGCC
>JANYBX010000072.1 GCA_025360615.1 Opitutia bacterium | reverse complement strand
CCGAAGTCCGAGGTAGCGCGAGGCTTCAGCTCGCGACGGGGCGGATAAAGTATTCGTATCGGACGCGGGCTGAAGCCGCGCGCTACTCCCGGACATCTGCGTCAGCCTGATAGGCGCGTCTCGACAAACCGCTTACGAATTATCGCCGTCGAGCACCCGCCCGAGGCCGCCGAGCACGGAGCCTTCCTCGCGCCCGCCGTGGGCGGCTCCGACGATGCGGCCGGCCAGCCGCGAGAAGGGCAGCGATTGCAGCCAGATTTTCCCCGGCCCGCGCAGCGTCGCGAAGAAAAGTCCCTCGCCGCCGAAGAATGCCGTCTTGATGCCGCCGACGAGCTGGATGTCGTAGTCCACCGTCGGCTGGAAGCCGACGATGCAGCCCGTGTCCACGCGCACCGTTTCGCCGGGCGAGAGCGTGCGCTCGTAGATGGTGCCGCCGGCGTGCATGAACGCCCAGCCGTCGCCCGTGAGCCGTTGCATGATGAAACCCTCGCCGCCGAAGAGCCCCGCCCCGAGTTTTTTCTGGAACGCGATCCCGATGCTCACGCCCTTCGCCGCGCAGAGAAACGAATCCTTCTGCGCGATGATCTCGCCACCGATGTCGCGCAAATGAACCGGAATGATTTTCCCCGGATAGGGTGCGCCGAACGCGACGCGTCGCTTCCCCGTGCCCTGATTTTGAAACACCGTCATGAAGAGCGACTCGCCGGTCAGCAGGCGGCGGCCGGCGCCGAGGAGCGCGTTGACGAAGCCGGAGGATTGCGCGGAGCCATCGCCGAAGATCGCCTCCATCGCGATGCCTTCATCCATGAACATCATCGCGCCCGCCTCGGCGACGACGGCCTCGGACGGGTCGAGTTCGATTTCAACGAACTGCATGTCGTCGCCGTGGATTTTGAAATCGATGACGTGCATCGCGGGCAGGAGGACCGGAGGAGAATTGAAGGAGTTCATGCGCGGAGAATCAGCGGCGAGTGAGTTGAGGCTGGCAAGCGGCGGGCGGTTCGAAAGCGGCGCGTTGTTTCCAGCGGTGATCAGACGGCGAGCGGGAGGCGTTCGCGACGCGTGGTCGTGACGAGGCGACCGGCGGCGTAACCGCGGGCCCGCGGAGCGTAGTCGGTGGCGACGATGAGCGCGAAGCTGGCGGCGGCGGTGAGCGTGTAGGCGACGGTGGCGAACGCGCCGAAGACGAGGCCGAGGGCAAACGTGGCGGCGGCGAGCGCGGCGGCCACGGAGAGGAAGGAGATGAGTTTCATGGGAGTGATTGATTGAGTGACAGATTGATTCGTGACGTGGGGTAATACACGGCACGTCTCGAAAAGTTACGCAGGATCGCGCGTGCGAAATCGCAGGGGCGTCGCTCGCTGATGCTCGGATGGGTTGAGTCCGCGAAACTCGCGGACGGGCGTCGGCGAGCGACGCCCCGAGACGGAGCTCAGCGCAGCACAGACCGGACGAGGCGGTTGTCGCCGTCGTTGGGCGCGGGCGTCAACTTGAGCGCGGCGCAGAGGAGATTGTAGACGTGGATGTTTTCCACTGCGCCGATGACCACGCCGCCGGTTTTGAACGACGGCCCGCGCGCGATGAAAATGCCGCGCATCTCCGGCAGCGCGGGATCGTAGCCGTGATCGCCTTTGAGCGTGTAGTCTTTCACGGCGAGGAAAGTGCTGCGGCGTTGGATGCGCCAGCTCGCCTCGGGCACGATCCAGACGGGCGGGATGCGGGGATTTTCGCGCAGGTGCCAGCGTGCTGGCAAATCCTCGGCGCGGTAAACTTGGTAGTGCGGGGGCAACGCGGCGAGGTGCCGCACGAGTGCCCCCACATCGCCATCGAGCGGGCGCAGGCCGGCCACGGGTCCGTCGAAGTCAACTTGGACGGCGTTGAAATCAACGTAGTCGTCGAGCATCGCGGTTTTCGTCTTTCCCTCGGTGGCGATGAAGCCGTGGTCGGAGACGATCACGAGATTGAGCGGGATGTTCTCGGCGGTCGCGCGGGCCACGATGGCGCCGATGCGCGAGTCGAGTAGTTTGACGGCAGCGAGGACCTCGGGCGAATCGGGTCCGAAATAATGGCCGGCGGGATTGGTTTCTTCAAAATAGAAAGTCGTGACGGCCGGCCGCTGGTCCGCAGGGAGGTGCAACCAGCCGAAGAGTTCCTCGAAGCGGGTCTCGAACGGCACACTGTAGTCGTAGGGTTTTGCGAACGTGGCGCGGGCGGTGCCGAAATTCACCTCGGAGCCGGGCCAGAAATAGCAGGCGCTCGGGCGGCCTTGTTTGACGGCGGTGATCCAGATGGGTTCGCCGCCCCACCAGCGCGGATCGTGAGTCGCCGCGGGGGACTTGTAGCGGAAATATTCCCCGAACTGCGGGTCGAAAAAGATGTTGTTGATGATGCCGTGATGCGCCGGGTAAAGCCCGGTCGCGATCGAGTAGTGGTTGACGAAGGTCTGCGAGGGAAAGACCGGGATCAGCCCGCGGGCCGTCACTCCTTCGCGGATGAGCTGGCGCAAATGCGGGGTCTCATCGGGGTGCAGCGCGCAATAATCCCAGCGAAATCCGTCCATCGAAATCAGCAGCAGGGGCGGGGGCGGGCCGTGCGAACTCGCTGAGGTGGCGCAGCCCGCGAGGAAAAGCGCCAGCCCGCCCAGACCGCCGGCGACGAGGCGGAGGAGCGCGTTGCTCACGGATGGAGCGTTACGATCGTCGCGCCCCACGAGCCGGAGTGTTCGTCACCGATCCGGAACGCGGCGACCTGCGGCGAGCGGCGGAGCAGGGCGTGGACCGTGGTGCGGAGCGTGCCGATGCCTTTGCCATGAATGATGCGGATCTCGCGCCGGTCGCAGGCGAGGCACGCGTCGATGTAAGCGGGAATGAGTTCGCCGATGTCTTCGGGCCGGAAGGTGTGCAGGTCGAGTTCGCCGGTGATCGGCAGGGGCACGGGTGCGACTTTGTGCCGGGTCGATGCCATAGGTGCGGACCGGGGAGACTCAGACGTCCGCGCGGCCGGGTTCGTGGCCGCTGGCGGGCGGGCGGGCGGGGGGCGTCGGGGCGATGGCCGCGGGCAACGCCGCGGGTGTCGTGGCGGGCGGAGGGGGCAGGATTTTTGGCGCGGATTTTTTGGAGTCATCCTCCTCGATGGCGCGTTTGAACTCTTCCTCGACTCCGCTGGCCGCCTTCTTGAATTCGCGGATGGATTTGCCGAGGCCGCGCGCAAACTCGGGCAGTTTCTGGCCGCCGAAGAGCACGAGGACGATCAGCATGATCATCATCATCTCGGGACCGCCGACGCCTTCGATGAAGGCGAATGAATGCACGGGAAAAGACATGCGGACAATAGACGCCTCCGGGAGAAAAATGTAACGGCAAAAAACCGCGCTGGGGGAGGGCGCCCCGGTTACTTCACGCGCACGCTGACGGTAAAACGCTCGGTCGCGCCGGGTTTCACGAAGTGCAGGCCGCGCTTGTGCTCGGCGGCGTTGGGCAGGCCCATCCAGGGTTCGACGCAGTAAAACGGCGCGTCGTCGTCGAGCGTCCAGGTGACGAAGGTGGCGTCGAGCGGGGGGGCTTTGTCGGTGCCGACTCGGACGGCGATGTCGCCGACGCGGTCGCGTTTACCGGAGAGGTCGCGTTCGCCGAAGACGACTTCGCCGCTGGCGAGCCCGGTGTGGAGGGTGTCGATGAGCGCGGGGTTCGAGAGGGATTCGACGGCTTTCAGCGCGGGGCCGGGGGTGAGCTGGCCGGTGGCGAAGTCCTGTTTGAGGCGGGTGCCGGCGTGGATGCGGATGATGTAGTCCGAGCGTTTCGTGGCGTCGTTCCACGGGACGGTAAAATAGAAATGGTGGCCGGCGCTCCACGGGATGGGCTCGCCGCTATGGTTGGTGAGCGCGAATTCGCAGCTGAGGCCGAGCGGCGTGAAGCGGTAGGTGACGGCGAACTCGAACTCGTAGGGATAGCTGGCGCGGCTTTCGTCGTTGGGCTCCATCACGGCGGTGAAGCCGCCGGCATCGAGGCGGGTGACTTTGAAATCGGCCTGACGGGCGAGGCCGTGCATCGGCATGGGGCGGCGAACATCATCGTCGGCGCGCCAGAAGTGGATGTCGCCGCGGTCGTAGGTGCGGGCGTTAAAAGGAAAGAGGATGGGGTTGCCGCCGCGGACCTTGTAGAAATTTTCGAACGTCGTGAGTTCGGGCCAATAGATGATGTCGCGCACGGAGCCGTCGCCCAGGGTGAGGTTCCAGTTCATCAGGCGGGCGCCTTTTTCCGGCAGTGCGAGAAAGGTGGACTGGCCGACCCGCCAGCGCGTCAACGTCTCGCCCAGGTGGGTGATCTTTTCCATGCGAGGGAGAAAGCACGCCGGACGGCCCGGGGAAAAGGATTTTCGCAGGCGGGCGGAGCGAGCGGGCTCCGGGGAGCAAGGCGGTGAGGAGGGATGCGGTTGGAAAAGAACCGGAGCGGCTCCACCCGCACGGCGCTTGCATGGGACGGGCGCGGGTCTATCACTGCACGGCGATGACCCCGCGCTGGCTAAAGTTTTTTCTCGTCCTGCTGCTCGGCGTCACGGGCTTGACCTCGGCCGAAGTCGAAACGCTGGCGATGGTGCAGCCGAAACGCGTGGTCATCATTCCCGTGCGCGATGAGATCGGCTCGCCGGTGTTGTTTATTTTGCGGCGCGGTTTGAAGACGGCGATCGAGGAAAAGGCGGATGTCGTGGTGCTCGACATGAAAACCCCCGGTGGCGCACTCGACGTGACGTTCGACATCATGGAGGCGCTCGCGAAGTTCCCCGGGCAAACGATCACGTTTGTAAACAATGAGGCGATGTCGGCGGGGGCGTTCATCGCGGCGACGACGGGGGAAATTTGGTTCACGCCGGATGGGATCATCGGCGCGGCCGCACCCGTGCAGTCCACGGGAAAAGATGTCGACGCGACGATGAAGTTGAAAATCACGAGTTACCTGCGGGCCCGGATGCGGGCGATCTCAGAGGGAAAAGGCGAGCGCGGGCCGGTGATCTCGGCGATGCTCGATGAAGCCTACGAATTGAAAGTAGGGGATGAAGTGCTGAAGGCGAAAGGGGAACTGCTTTCGCTCACCGCCACGGAGGCCTCGAAAACCTACGGCGATCCGGCGAAGCCGCTGCTGGCAGCCGGGATCGCGAAATCGATCGACGACCTGCTCACGAAAAAATTTGGGGCGAGCGGCTACAACTCGCGTCGGCTGGAGATCACGTGGTCGGAACGGCTGGCGGTGGTGCTCAATAAAATCTCGCCGCTGCTGATGGGGCTCGGGCTGCTGGCGTTGTTCATCGAATTCAAGACGCCGGGCTTCGGGTTTTTCGGCATCGCGGGGATCGTCTGTCTCGGGGTGGTATTTCTGGGGACTTATGCGGCGGGATTGTCCGGGCACGAGCCCGCGCTGGTCTTTGCGCTCGGGCTGACGCTGGTGGTCGTGGAGGTGTTTTTCTTTCCCGGCGTGGCGATCGTCGCAGTTGCCGGGCTGGCGATGATGCTCGGCTCGCTGGTGTGGGCAATGGCTGACCTCTGGCCGGGCGTGCCGCTCACGGTGGCGTGGTCGGGCGATGCGTTTGCCGCGCCGCTGCGAAATCTCGGGCTGGGCTTGGTGCTGGCGGTAGGGCTGGGAATCGCGCTCGCGCGGTTCATGCCGCGCGGCTGGGTGTGGGACAAACTTGTGCTGGGCTCGGTGGTGGGCGGTGCGGCGCAGTCGGCCGGCGGAGCGCCGGAGGATGCGGGACGAACCGCCTCCCTCATCGGCGCGCTTGGCGTGGCGGTGACGGCGTTGCGGCCCAGTGGACAAATCGAGATCGACGGTCGGCGCTACGAGGCGCAAGTGGCGGTGGGCGCGATCGACACGGGAGACGCGGTCGTCGTGCGCGGGCGCGCGAGCTTCGGGCTGGTCGTGGAAAAGGCCGAGGCATGAACCTGGTGGTGACGCTCTTTCTGGTGGGGCTGCTGTTGCTGGCGGCGGAAGTTTTTTTGCCGGGCGCGATCGCGGGAATTTTTGGCGGCCTGGCGATGCTCGCCGGTTGCGTGGTGGCGTTTCAGGAATTTGGCGGGAGCGGCGGCATGGTCGCCACGCTCGTCGCGCTGGCGCTGCTCGGGCTGACGTTTTACCTGGAGCTGGTCTGGCTGCCGACGACGCGGTTCGGGAAAAAACTCATTGTGCAATCCACGGTCGACGCCACGAGCCAGCCGCCGCTCGCCTTGGCGGCGGATGTCGTGGGCAAACCGGCCGAGGCGATCACGCCGCTCGGGCCGAGCGGCTACGTGCTCGTGGACGGGCGGCGCTACGAGGCGTTTTGCCAGACCGGGCACGTGGCGGCGGGCGAGGAATTGCGCGTGGTCGGGCTCGATAATTTTCGTCTCATCGTAACCAAAACCTGAACCTCCCATGACTGTTTCCACCATCGTCCTGATCGTCATCGCCATCCCGGTGCTGATCGTTGTTTTCATCTTTTTCTCGTTCCTGAACACGTGGCTGAAGGCATTCATGAACGGTGCGGCGGTGAGCCCGTTTAACCTGCTCGGAATGCGGCTCGGCGGCGTGCCCTACAATCTCGTAGTTGACGCGCGCATCACCGCGGTGAAGGCGGGCATCGAGGTCAGCACGGATAAAATCGCGGCGCATTATCTCGCGGGCGGCAACGTCGTCCCGACGGTGCAGGCGATCATCGCCGCGCAGAAAGCCGGCATTGAACTCGGCTGGGATCGGGCGTGCGCGATCGACCTCGCGACAAAAGGCTCCGGGAAATCCGTGCTCGAGGCGGTGCGCACCTCCGTCGATCCACGCGTGATCGACTGCCCGAATCCCGAGAGCGGCCGCACGACGATCGATGGCGTGGCGAAGGACGGCATCCAGGTAAAAGTGAAGGCGCGCGTGACAGTGCGCACACATCTTGACCGCTTCGTCGGCGGCGCGAAGGAGGAGACGATCATCGCGCGCGTGGGCGAGGGCATCGTTTCCACCATCGGCACCTCGGAGAGTTACAAACACGTCTTGGAGTCGCCGGACCGGATCTCGAAGACGGTGCTCGCGCGCGGTCTCGACGTGGGCACGGCGTTTGAAATTCTTTCCATCGATATCGCCGACGTGGATGTCGGCGAGAATGTCGGCGCGAAACTACAGGAAGCGCAGGCCGAGGCGAACAAGAGCATCGCGCAAGCACAGGCGGAAATCCGGCGCGCGGCGGCAGTGGCGGTGGAGCAGGAAATGAAGGCGCGCGTGCAGGAAATGCAGGCAAAAGTCGTCGAGGCGCAGGCGCAGGTGCCGCTCGCGATGGCCGAGGCGTTGCGCTCGGGCCGGCTCGGCGTGATGGATTATTACAAAATGGAAAACGTGCAGGCCGACTCGGCGATGCGGCAGAGCATCGCGCAGCCGGAGGGGAAGAAGTGAGCGGGCGGGCATATGTGTCGGCCCACGACGTGACGGCGGGTTAAGGATAACCCGCCCTACCTTCAGCGATGAACTGGATTCTCGAACATCTTCAGCTCGTGATCGCGCTCGCGGGCGGCATCGCGTATTGGCTGAAGCAGCGTAGCGAGGCCAAGGCGGCGAAGGATCCGCGCGCCCAGCCGGCGACGATGGCCGCGGGTGACGATGCGGACCGGGCGCGCAAGATTCGCGAGGAGATCATGCGCAAGATCGCCGAGCGCCGCGGCGGTGCAGCGGTGACGCCGACCGCGAAGCAAAGCGAAGAGAAGAAGTTTCAACTGCCGCCGCTGGTGCGGCCGGTGGCGCCGCTCGACACGTTTGGTGGACCGGCGCGGCCGGTGGTCCAGCGGAAACCCGCCGCGATCCCGCCGCTGGTTTCGGCGAAGACAGAGTCGGACGAAGCGGTGCTGGCGCGGCAGGAGCGGCTCGCGCAGCAGATGCGCGAACTTGAGGCGCAGCGCGTGGTGACGCTCAAGCGCGCGACAGTGGTGGCCGAGGCGACACGGGTGGCGGAGGGAATTTCCGAGCGGGCGGCGTCGGCCGTGCGGCAGGATTTGCGCGATCCGCGCAGCGTGCGCCACGCGATCATCCTGCGCGAGATTTTGGGGACGCCGGTGGGGCTGAGGTAGGCGACGGAGCGTGCGGCGTGCGGGCAATTTCCTCCGGTGAGTTCAGGACGCGGAAGCTTGTCCGGCTGTAGAAGCGGCTTTACGCCGCGCTGGGTTTTCGGAAGCGCGGCTTAAAGCCGCTCCTACAGTTTGTCCGGGGCTTACTCTCCGAGTTTTACCCGTGACCGGTGTCGCAAATATATTTGCTCCTACAGGCGGCCGGGCGCGGGGAGTTTTCCGCGGTTGTAGCCTTTGAAGCCCACGCCGAAGCGTTTGCCCTCGGCTTCGATTTGCAAATTTTCGCCCACGGTCGCCGTGATGAGAAGTTCGCCCGGCCACGCCACCACTTGGGTCTGCCCACGCACCAGCGGGGTGTTGGGCAAAAGAATTTTGCCATCGGCGGCGGCGGCGACTTGCACGCTCACGGCATCCAGCGCGATGAGCGTGATGGTAGGTGCGGTGGCGGGCGTCGTGGTGGCGGCGTGTGTCGTGGCGGGTTTGTCGCTGCTGAAAAGGGATTTTCCGGCCCAGATGAGCAGAATCAACGCGATGGCAACGAGGGCGATCTTGCCGAATTTCAGCACGAGCGCGGGGTCGAGGAGCGGGGCGGCGGGGAGATTGGTGCGGCCGCGAGAGTATTTCGCCTGGGCGCGCTGCGCCTCGGCGGCGGTATCTTCGGGCGGGGGGGCGCCGCGGTCGCCGCGTTCGTTGGCGGAGGCGACGGAGACATCCATGCGGCCGTAGATTTCGCGGCTGGGCTGGCGGGCGCGGGGCTCGTCGTTGCCGAGGGCGGAGTAGTCGTTGAGGATGCGGTCGGCGGGGAGCTTAAGGAAGTGGGAGTAGGTGCGCAGGAAGCCGCGCACGTAGATTTTGCTTAGGCCGAGGTCGAAGTGGTTGCTCTCGAATTTTTGCAGATACTCGCCGCGGATCTTCGTGGACTCGGCGGCTTCGCGGATGGAGATGCCTTTTTGTTTGCGGGCGTCTTCGAGGCGTTCGCCGATGGTCTGCATGGAGGAGTCAGTTAGGGAATGGGGCAGGGGAAGTCACCACGAAAGACAGCAAGGGCGCGAAATGGGCGGGGCTTCGCGGCTCGTGGACGAGCAGGCGAAGGGTCTCACATCGCGTCGAGGTCGACGAGAATCTCGCGCGGGCTGGAGCCGTTCTCAGGGCCGACGATGCCTTTGTCCTCCATCAAATCCATGATGCGGGCGGCGCGGTTGTAGCCGATGCGGAGGCGGCGCTGGATCATCGAGGTGCTGGCGCGTTTCGTGGATTTGAGCACGTCGATCGCTTGAGCGTAGAGTTCGGAATCGTCGCCG
Organism: Opitutia bacterium; assembly: GCA_025360615.1. Lineage (GTDB taxonomy): Bacteria > Verrucomicrobiota > Verrucomicrobiia > Opitutales > Opitutaceae > Tous-C4FEB. The sequence goes on along the minus strand of JANYBX010000072.1, from coordinate 5,300 downwards.
AGTTCGTCGTCACCTTCATCGTCGTCGCCTTCGTCGTCGTCGCCTTTGGCATCGCGGTCGATCTGTTGTTGGACGGACTGGGCGTATTGCGGAGGGCCGTTAACCTTCAGGAAATCGACGAGGGCCATGACTTCCTCGTCGGAGACGAACGCGCCCTGCGAGCGCACGAGGCGCGAGGTGCCGGGGGGGGAGAAGAGCATGTCGCCGCGGCCGATGAGGGTGTCGGCGCCCTTGGTGTCGAGGATGGTGCGGGAGTCGACTTGGGAGGCGACTTGGAAGGCGATGCGGGAGGGGAGATTGGCTTTGATGACGCCGGTGATGACGTTCACCGAGGGGCGCTGCGTGGCGATGATGAGGTGAATGCCGGCGGCGCGGGCGAGCTGGGCGAGGCGGGCGATGGAGGTCTCGATCTCGGCGGGGGCGACCATCATGAGGTCGGCGAGTTCGTCGATGATGGCGACGATATAGGGGAGGCGGTCGGGCACCTCGAGGCCGTCGTCGTAGAGGGGATCGACGCCGGTGAGCGAGCCTTGCACGGGCGCGGCGGGAGGGGAGGTGGGCTCGGGCTTGGGGGTGCGTTTGCGGGTGTTGAAACCGACGATGTTGCGGACGTTAACTTTCGCGAAGAGCTGGTAGCGCTGCTCCATTTCACCGAGGAGCCACTTGAGGGCGGCGGGGACTTTTTTCGGCTCCGTCACGACGGGAATGAGCATGTGCGGGAGCGAATTGAAGATTTTCAACTCCACGACTTTCGGGTCCACCATGATGAGGCGGAGATCCTTGGGGCTCTTCGAATAGAGAATCGAGGCGACGATGGAGTTAATGCAGACGGATTTGCCGGAGCCGGTGGCGCCGGCGATGAGCAAGTGGGGCATCTTCGCGAGGTCGGAGATGAGCGGCTTGCCGGAGACATCCTTGCCGAGCGCGATGGGAATCTCGGCTTTCGCGTCGGACCAGTCTTCGCTTTCGAGCAGTTCGCGCATCCCGACGGGTGTTGGATGCTGGTTGGGGACTTCGACGCCGACGGCGGCCTTGCCGGGGATCGGGGCGAGGATGCGGACGGACTGCGCGCGCATGCCGAGGGCGATGTTCTTGTCGAGGCCGGCGATTTTTTCGACGCGCACGCCGGCGGCGGGGACGACCTCGTAGCGCGTGATGACGGGGCCGACGTGGATTTCGCCGAGGGTGACCTCGACGCCGAATTCGCCGAGGATGCGGAGGAGATTCTCCGCGTTGGTGCGGTGTTCACCCTCGCTGTTGCTGGAGGCGGGCTTCACCTGCTCCTTCAGGAGCGTGAGGGGGGGGAACTGATACGCGGCGTCGTTGCTCTGCGGGAGGGAAATCTTCGCGGCTTTCTTGGGCTCTTCGGGTTTGACGATGTGGAGCTCGAGCTTGCCGGTGGCTGCGGCGACGAGGGCCTTGGTGTCGGTCGCCGGCGCGGTGGCAGTGGATGTCGTCGGCGAAAAAGGCGGCGTGGCGCCCGAGGTGGGCGGCTCGCTCGCGGGAGTGGGTTTGGCGAAAGCCTTCGGCGGTGGGGCGGGCACGGCGGCGGGGCGCGCGGGTTTCGCAAGGGGATCCTCGGCGCTTTTGGCGACGAAAGTTTTCTTGGCCCCGCTCGGGCCGACGGGGCCGGTGGGAGCAGCGGGCGTGACGGCGGTGGACGCGGATTTTTGGCGGGCCCGGGCCTTTTCCTCGCGGGCTTTCGCCTTGGCGGCGAGGCTGGCGGCCTTGAGCTGGGCGCGTTCCTCGCGCCACGCGGAGAAGTTCGTGAACATCTTGTCGATCTCCGAGCCGATGTCGCGGGTGAAGACGAAGAGCAGGGCGACGGCGTAGATCGTGCCGAGCAACAGGCCTGAGCCGAAAGACCCCAAGGCCTCCGACAATACCCGCTTATAGATGATGCCCCCGATGTAGCCGCCGGGTCCTCCGCCGGGGAAATAGTTGGTGAGCTTGATGCTCTCCACCATCGCCGCGAGACCGGCGGCCGAGGTGATGGCGATGATCATGGCGATCACGCGCGTGCCGGTCAGATGGCGCGCGGCGCGCACCGAGGCATAGAGCATCCAGAGCAGAAATACCGGGAGCAGCCACGCGCTCGCGCCGATGCTATAAAGCAGGACCCAAATGCAATCGGCCCCGATCCACCCCATCATGTTTCTCGGCCGCGGGCCGGTGCCGCTGTGGCTGGCCTGAAGCGGATCGTAGTCGAGCAGGGCCACGCTGAGGAAGACCGCCAGCACGAAGCAGACAAGGGCGACGGGCCAGTTGGGGCGGTAGCGGGGAGCCTTGAATGACGGCCCGTCGATTGAGTTTGAAGTCTCTGGCTTGGGCATTTGTGTGGCCGACTTAAGTCGAAGCGGATTGCACGCTATCCACCGGATCGGTCAAATGTAAATGCCCCGCGGCCATTTTCACAAAAAACTCTTTGTTTCACATGCGGGATGTTCTCCTCTTCCAACCCATCTATCAGGAACGTGTCTGGGGTGGTCGCGCGCTCGAAAGCGCCCTGTCCCGGGTTTTGCCCGCCGGCGCACCGATCGGAGAGAGTTGGGAAATCGTGGATCGGCCCGAGGCGCAATCGGTGGTGCGCGCGGGAAAATACGCCGGCCTGAGCTTGCGCGCGTTGCTCACGAAACACGGCGCGGCGGTCATGGGCCCGGCGTGGCCCGCGGAGAAAACGTTTCCCCTCCTCGTGAAATGGCTCGATTGCCACGAGCGGCTGAGCCTGCAGGTCCATCCCCCGGCGGCCGTCGCCGGTGAGCTGAAGGGCGAGCCGAAAACCGAGAACTGGTATATCGCGCACACCGGCCCGGGGGCGCAGCTGATCGTCGGGCTTAAGCGTGGGATGACGCGCGCTAAATTCGAGCAGGCGGTCGCCGACCAGACCGTCGAAGCGTGCGTCCACCGATTCCCCGTCGCCGCGGGCGATTCGATTCTCGTGCACAGCGGACAGGTCCATGCGATCGACGCGGGCAACCTCATCCTCGAGATCCAGCAAAATTCGGACACCACTTACCGCGTGTATGACTGGGGCCGGATGGGCCTCGACGGCCAGCCCCGCCAGATGCATCTGGCGCAATCGCTGCGCTCGATCGACTGGCACGATTTCGAGCCCGTCCCGGTGCGCGCCGCGCCGACTTCGGGAGTGATCGCGGATTGCCCCGAGTTTTCGATCCGCCGCGTCGTGCTCGGGGCCGGCGAACGCGCCCATATTTCAGGCGGGGAACAGCCCCGCCTGCTCAGCGTGGTGAGTGGACGGGTGCGCTGCGCCGACACGATTTTGGAGCGGGGCGAAAATGCCCTGCTGCCCTTCGCGGCGGCTTTCACGCTCGTCGCCGAGACGACCTCCATCGTGCTCGTGACGGAAAACTTCGCGGGATGAAAACGTTCGCCCGACGGCGCACGGCCCGCGGTGGCTGCCTCGTCAAGCTGCTCGTTTTTTTCGTGTTCATGGGCGCCGCGCTCGCGCTGGCTTGGATGCTGTTTCTACCGGTGATCTTCACGCAGCAGATCCGCCGCCGGACCGGTTTCGACGCCGATGTGTCCTCGTTCGCACTGAATCCCTGCACCGGCCGCATCGCGGTGCGCGGTCTCGTGATCACAAATCCGCCCACGTTTCCCGTGCCGGATTGCCTGCAACTCCGCGCCTTCGAGGCCAACGCCGACGTCTGGTCGTGCTTCGGCGAGAAACTCATCATCGACGAACTCACGCTCGACGTTCGCCTGCTCACCCTCGTGAAACGCGCCGACGGCCACTCCAACGCCGAGGTTTTTCAGGGCAACCTCGCGGGCCCTGTCCCCGCGCCGCCCTCCGCGAAATCCCACGTGCTCGTCCGCAAACTCCACCTGCGTTTCGACACGCTCGTGCTGGCCGATCACACCGAACGCAAACCGCGCGTGCGCGAATACCGCCTCAATTTCGACCAGACCTTTCTCAACATCTCCGACCCCAAACAGCTCCTCGTGCCCGGTGTGATGCGCTCGCTGATGACCAACGATCTCGCGGGCGGGCTGGGCCAGTTTTTGCCCGGCGACCTCGGAAAGCTGCTGACGGAATCCGCCCGCACCGGTCAGAGCTTGCTCAAGTCCGCCGAGCGGAAAGCCGCCGACACTTTCCACGGGTTTCTCGACAAGCTTGAAGAAATGCGGAAGCCGTAGTTGGCTGCGCGCCTTCATTTTTTCATGAACTCATCCGATTCTCCCGACCAGCCCACTGCCACGGCCGAACCGTCCGCCGCTGCGGACACCACTGCTGCACCTGACGCCGCCGCCCAGCTGGCTGCCGCGAAGAAGGAGGCGACGGAGAACTACGACCGCTTCATGCGGATCGCTGCTGATCTCGAAAATCTCCGCAAGCGCACCGTGCGCGAGAAAGAGGAGCTTCGACTCTTCGCCGCCTCGCGCGTGCTCGAGGATCTGTTGCCCGTCGTGGACAACCTCTCCCTCGGTCTCGCCGCTGCGAAGCAGCCCAACGCCGATCTCAAGACCCTCACCGGCGGCGTGGACATGGTGCTCACCCAGTTCAAAACCGCTCTCTCGAACCACGGCCTCAAGGAGATCAACCCCGTGGGCCTCCCGTTCGATCCGCACCAGCACGAGGCGATCTCGCACGCGCCGAGCCCCGACCTGAGGGAAGAGCATGTGCTCACCGTCGTCCGCACGGGATATTCGCTCAACGGCCGACTGTTGCGCCCCGCCTCGGTCGTCATCTCGAGCGGCCCGGCCAAATAATCACCGCGAGTTCCCCCCGCGCGACCATCATGGCCAAGGAAGACTACTACGCATTGCTCGGCGTCCAAAAAGGCGTCACCGAGGAAGAGTTGAAAAAAGCGTACCGCAAGAAGGCGGTGCAATTTCACCCGGACAAAAACCCGGGCAACAAGGAGGCCGAGGAAACTTTTAAGAAAGTTTCCGAGGCCTACGAGGTGCTGAAAGACCCCGATAAGCGCGCCGCCTACGATCGCTACGGCCATGCCGCCTTCCAAGGCCCGGGCGGCGGTGGCGGTGGTGCGCGTGGCCCGGGCGGCGGCGGTGGATTCCACGACCCGTTTGATATCTTCCGCGAAGTCTTCGGTCAGCAGGCCGGCGGCGGCGGTGGTGGTGGCGGCGGCGGTATTTTCGAGGAAATGTTCGGCGGCGGACGAAGCGGCGGTGGCGAACGCGACGGTGCCGACCTGCGCTACGACCTTGAGATCACGCTCGAGGAGGCCGCGCGCGGCGTGGAGAAGGAAATTTCGTTTCGCAAGGCGATGGCCTGCGAGATCGACATCGGGGCACTCGACCGTAGCGGGGCGCCGGCC
>JANYBX010000067.1 GCA_025360615.1 Opitutia bacterium | reverse complement strand
GACGGTGGCGGCGGAGTGGCTGACGAAGAGAATGGTGACGCCGCGGCTCTTCAGCTCGTTGAGGCGGTGAAAGCATTTGTTGACGAAATAATTGTCACCCACGGCGAGGGCTTCGTCGACGATGAGGACGGTCGGATCGATGCAGACGGAGATGGCAAACGCGAGGCGCACGACCATGCCGCTCGAGTAGGTGCGGACGGGCTGGTGGATGAAGTCGCCGATGTCGGCGAACTCGGCGATGTCGGCGAAGCGGGCGCGGACCTCGGACTCGGTGAGGCCAAGGATGGCGCCGTTGAGGTAAACGTTTTCGACGCCGGTGAAGTTCGGGTCGAAGCCGGAGCCGAGTTCGAGGAGGGCGGCGACGCGGCCGCGGACGGTGACTTCGCCGCTGGTCGGCGTGAGCGTGCCGGCGACGAGTTGGAGGAGGGTGGATTTGCCGGCGCCGTTGCTGCCGACGATGCCGAAGGTTTCACCGCGGCGGACCTCGAAGGAGCAATCGCGCAGGGCGTGAAAATCGCGGAAACACGCGGCGGCTTTGGCGTGGAGCCGGGCATGCAGGCCGAGGGAGGAAGGGACGAAACGCGCGAGGCTTTGGTAGAACGGTGCCCTGAGCCGCGCGGCGGGATTGGTCCAGATGCGGTAGGATTTCGCGAGGTGGCGAACGCTGATGGCGGTTTCCTCGGACGGCACGGCGCGGCTGGCGGTGGGGGCGGGCGCGGATACGGGCGCCGGCGCAGAATTGAGAGGGGAAGCCATCAAGAGACGGTAAATTAGCGACGGCGCGGCGGGAAGGTCACGGCGATTCTGTAGACCCGACCGGTGGTCGGGTTTCGGAAACCGACGAGCGTTCGGCTCTACAGTTATTTGCTGAAGGCGGCGGATTCGAGGATCGCGCCGTTCCAGCCGACGACCCAGCAGGTGTTTTTCGCGAAGGTGACGGCTTTCAGGAAATGTTTCACGCCGGAGGCGCGGGGTTTCCAAGCGATGCCGTCGGTCGAGGTGAGGATCGTGCCTTCGCCGCCGACGGCGACATAGGTGCCCTGGCCAAACTCGACACCATAAAGCGTTTTGCTCGTGCCGGAAGTCTGGGAGGTCCACGTTTTCCCGTCGGGCGAGGTGAGGATGATGCCTTCATCGCCGACGGCGACGAAGAGTCTGGGTTTGCCGGTGTTGACGGTGACGCCGTGAAGGGTGCGCTTCGTGCCGGCAGTCTGGGGGAGCCAGTAGGTGCCGTCGCCGGAGAGGAGGATCGTGCCGCCGGCGCCGACGGTGAGGAAAATTTCGTCGCGATAGGTGACGGCGTAGAGCGTGTCGATGACATGCGAAGATTGCGGGAGCCACTGGCTGCCGACGCGCGAGGTAAGAATCGTGCCGCCATCGCCGACGGCGACGAAGACGCTATCGGTATAGGTGATCGCGAAGAGCGGCACGCTGATGGGGGACTGGCGCGGGGTCCACGTCTCGGCGGTCTTGGAGCTTAGCAAGGTGCCGCGCGCGCCGGCGGCGAAGAACGTATCGTGGGCGGTGGCGACGCCGTAGAGCGGGCGTTGCGTGCCGGAGTCGTAGATGCGCCAGGCGGGATCGGCTTCCTTGCGGGCGAGGACCTTGAAACCGTTGCCGACGATGACGAGGAGGTCTTTCGCGAAGGCGGCGGCCTCGTAGTTGTTGCCCTTGAAACTTTCCTTCGGCTCAGGGCCGCGCCAGATCCATTGGTCAAAGGGATCGGCGGCTCGGGCGAGCGGCAGCGCGGCGAGGACAGCAGTCAGGACCAGACTGGGCCGCAGGAAGGATTTCGGAGAAAAGCGAGTCATGGCGGGTCGATCAAAACGCGACGTAGATGAACGGCTGCACCGGCAGCGTGAGACGGAAAAGCAGGTAGTGGAAGAAGACGCCCACGGCCAGACCGATGACAAGCGAGATGGCGTGGCGGACGATCGGGGAATTGAAGGTGGGTTCGGTGGGTTTCATTTCGCGTCGAGGTAACCGAGTTCCTTGGACATGCTGCGGACTTTGGCGGCCACGGTGACGGCGAGTTTCTCGCCACCTTTCCAAGTGAGATGGGTGCGGTCGCCGTATTCCTGCGTGGGATGGTAGTCCTTGCCGTATTCGAGGGAGGAGTAGCCGCCTTTCTCCCATTCCTTGACGGCGAGAGTGTAGGCAAGACCGTCGCGCTCGATCTCGTCGGGGGTGAGTTTGTTCACATAGTAGGGGCTGCTGTGGCTCATTAAAATGAGCGTGCGTTTTTTTAAATATTCCGGAAACGAGCCTTTGACCTCGACTTGAAACTGAGCCCACACCGGCTCGTAGACTTTCCATTTTCCGTCGGGGGTCTTTTTCTCCTCGAAGGCATACTGGCTGCAGCCACGGACGTTTGCTAACTCGATGTTCATCGTCGCGGGCATGTAGCGGTTTTCGAGGGGAACGCCGGTGATGAAGTCGGGCTCGGGATCGGGGAAATCGTTGCGAGGTTGAAGAAACCTCGTGGGTCCCGGCATGTAAACCCCCCAGACGGTATTGAAGTGAGCGGTGGTGACGTCGTTCCAGAAATCCTGAAAATAAAACAGGCGGTCGAGCCAGTTGCGGATGCGCAGTTCGACATAGCCGTTTTGGTACTGGTAGAGAGGGTTGGAGTGCGTCTCCGCCATCTTCTCATTGCGATTGGCGGCGTTTTTATCGAGGTAACCTTTTTGCCAGGCATCCCAGAACATGAAGCGGTAAATGAGCGAACCCTCCGGATTCACGCCCTGCGTTGGGGCGGCGTTCGCCATGTAGATCTGCTTGGGGAACTCCTTGTAGAGCGCCTCCGCAATGACGGCTCCACCATCGGTCGCGGGCGAGCTGTTGAAGGCGAAATTAATGACGCAGTAGCCGTCGCCCAGCTCGGTCTGCAGGCGCTTGGTCCAAATCTTATCGCGAGGTTGACCGAGTCCGCGGAGGACCGAGTTCCCGCCGACGATCACGAGGATTTGCCCCGGCTTGATACGCTCGCGGACGATGGAAATCCATTCGTTAACGGTCGGATAGTATTTGGTCTCCGGGGAAATATATTGGGTGATGCGAACGAAGTCCTTCTGAACATTCGTCACGGCGGCTTTGCGTCCCAAGACGCAAAGGGCACCGAAACCGATCAGGACGCCGAGGAGGACGGTGCGCGGCGAGAGCGCCACGCGGCGGAGAGCGCGGATGATTTCGACGGGGGTCATGGCGCGGGCGGCAGGATTTGCGAGGTGAAGAGCAGGTGGGCCATGTGGAGGGCGTCAGACACGGGATAAAAAAAGACGAGCCACCCGAAGCAGACAAACGCCTGTGTAGCGACCCAGCACGCGAAAGGAAAACGGCCCAGTAGTTTCTGCAAGAGCGGGCCGACGATCGGAAGGCGAGCGTAGTTGCCGCAGACGGCGAGGCCGACGCCATGGTAGACGCCCCAGACGACGAAGTGCCACGAGGGCCCGTGCCAGAGGCCGCAGAGCGCGAAGGCGAGGAGGCCGTTGAAAATTTTGCGCGCGAGGCCGTGGCGGCTGCCACCGAGGGGAATGTAAACGTAGTCGCGAATCCACGAGCTGAGCGAGATGTGCCAGCGTTGCCAAAAATCCTGGATGCTGCGCGCGGCGTAGGGCCAGTTGAAGTTCTCGGGGAGCTTGATGCCCAGGAGTCGGGCGAGACCGATGGCGATG
>JANYBX010000063.1 GCA_025360615.1 Opitutia bacterium | reverse complement strand
GCCTTCGCCCTCGACGACCGTGCGCACTGTGCCGACGAGACCCGCCGGCACTTCCTGCTTCAGCGTCGACATCACCGCGCCCGCCTGCCGAAACACCTGGCCCACGTCGGACTCGAGTTCGCCCGAGATGACTTTCATCAGCGTGGATTTCCCGGCGCCATTGCGCCCGACGAGACACACGCGTTCGCCGCGATCAATCTGGAGATTGACGCGATCGAGCAACGGCGCGCCACCGAAGCTCAGGCTGACATCGAGAAGACTGACAATGGCCATAGGAACCCGCCAACGTGACCGACCTCCCCCGCTCAGCGCAAGGCCGCGTTCGAGCGCGAGAATCTGAGAGCACTGTGGGATGGGTTACGCCCCGGCTCCGGGCCGCGCCGCCTCCACCACCTCCCGTCACCGTCCGACCGGAGCCCGAGGTCCGCCCAGCGGATACTGAATCATCTGACCGCTCGCGAGACGGACGCGCAACGGCTGGCCTTCGACAAAGCGTAGCTGTTGATAATTTTCTCCTGCGACCGGCTGCAGCTGTTTGATGTAGCGGTCGGCTCCGACGAGGTCCCCATAGGTCGCCGTCCTCACGCCTTTTTCCAGATAGAATTGATCCGCCGCCGCCGTAAGTTGGCGGAGATTGTTAAGCACCGCTTTCTCCTGCGAAGCCATGCGCACCTTCTGAAACGCCGGGATGGCCATCGCCGCCAGAAGGCCGACCGTCACCGGATTATAGACGGATATCATCGCGACATCCTGCTTGAGCGAGCGGTTCAAATAGGAGCGCACCAACACGCCGTCCGGCAGATTCGTGCGGACCGCGACCATCGGCTGGCCGGGGCTGGGGAGCTGTCCCAGCACAAAGCCCAGCGTCGATTTGGCCTCGGGCGGTAGGTTGGGATTCAACGTCTCGATCCGCCGAAGCTGCGCGAAAAAATCCGGGCTCACGTAGGTCAACCCGTTGCCCTCGCTCCCCACGTGAGTCAGCGCGCGCTGGAATTCCGCGCTCTGCCACAGGCCGCTTTTTTGCGCCCGGCACTCGTCGAAAAACGCCCGCGATGTCGCAAAATAAAGCGTGGTGCCGTCCGCCACCACCACCGGTTGGATGCCCTCCAGCGGCAACGGCTGCACCGGCGTGTAAACATGCAGCGCCCCCTCGTCCGTCCGTCGCAATGCCGTCGATTTCGCCAACGATGCTTCCACGACCGGCGCGATGCCGTCGATACAGGTCAGCACTGAAAACGCCGGGATCGTCACGCCCGGCGGCACGGGGATTTGCAAGGTCTTCACCGCGTCGATGCGCAGCACGAGCGCCGAGCGCCCCTTCAGGCCGTAAATCAAATCGAGCACCGACAGCGTCGCCGCCTCGCCGGCTTTCTTGAGCGTCGTCTCCATTTCGTTGCCCGCCGATTCGCCGCCGACTTTCGCGACGACTTCCTTGATCGCACGATAAACGACCGCCAAATCCATTTCGGCCTCGGAATAAAACCCCACGTCCGCCGGCGCGAGATTCACATGCGTGAACGGACCCGGCTTCCCGCCCAGCCCCGCGAGCAGACCATGCCGTTCACCACCCGTGTATAAAAACATCCGGTTGCGGAAAAACCCCGTGCCGTCCGCCACCGAACTCACGCCCAGGGCCTTGATGTCCGTCAGCCCGAGCGTCGCGGCCAGCGCCGGATAATCCTGCTTCGCAAACGCCGCCATATTCGGCTGGGTCTTGCCCAACTGCTCCAGCAAACCCTGCAGTCGGCCCGTGAGTTTGTGCACATCGCCGTCCACGTTCACGTAGCCATACAGCGACCCGCCCAGCTCCAGTTGCCGGTTCACCGCGAGAAAACTCCCGCTGCGTTCCGTTTCCTTCACCAATTCCACCACGGCCGCCTTCGGTTCTTCCGCCTTTTTTTGGCACGCTGTCAGCAGCAGCGCCGCCAGCGAAACTCCGATCAAAACCAGCCGGGGTAATTTAAGATTCATCTCTAACTCCTACCCGCCCGGCTGATTCGGGGAAGGCTAAATCCAAACCAACCGTGTCATAGCACCTCTCGCATCACTCTTGGCCGACAAATCCGTTTGCGCGCGCCCGCGTTTCCCCCTTCCTCGCCGCCTGATGGACGCCACCCCCCCGCTCCTCTCCTCCACCGCTATACCGGCCGCGTGCGAGACTCGCTCCCTCCGCAAAACCTTCGCCGCCACCCGCGCCGTCGACGGCCTCGATCTCCGCGTGCCACGCGGAATGCTCTACGCCTTCCTCGGGCCCAACGGCGCCGGCAAGACCACCTCGCTCCGCATGATCGCCGGCCTCCTCAAACCTGACGCCGGCGAAATCCTCATCGAGGGCGTCTCGCTCCGCGAAAATCCCACCGCTGCGAAACAGCCCCTCGCCTACGTGCCCGACGATCCCGTCCTCTACGGCAAACTCCGCCCGCTCGAGCACCTCGAATTCGTCGCCGCCCTCTGGAGTCTCCCTGCCGCGACCGCGCAGCCGCGCGCCGAGGAACTTCTCCAAACGCTCGGTCTCTGGGAAAAGCGCGGCGACTACATCGAGAGCTTCTCCCGCGGCATGAAACAAAAAATGGCGCTCGCCGCCGCGCTCATCCACGCGCCCACGTTGATGCTCCTCGACGAGCCGCTCACCGGCCTCGACGCCGCCTCCGCGCGCCTTGTGAAGGATCTGCTCAACGATTTCGTTCGCCGCGGCGGCACCGTGATTCTCACAACGCACATCCTCGACGTTGCCGAGCGCATGGCCGAGCGCATCGGCATCATCCACGCCGGCAAACTCGCCGCCGAGGGCACGCTCGCCGAACTCCGCGAGCGCGCCGGCCAGACCGGCGGCACGCTCGAGGATGTGTTTCTCCGCGTCACCGGCGCCGCACCCGAACTCCCGCCTCTCCTCGGATGAATTCCCTCGCCGCGCAGACCCGGCTGATTCTCCGCAACGACCTGCGGCTGCTCTGGCGCGACCTCATGGGCGCCCGTTTAAAAAACGCCGTGAGCGTGTCCGTTGTCGGAGGACTTTTCGTGGTCCTGAACGCGATCAGCATCACCGTGTTCTTCCTGCTCCGCCGCCAACCGGCACTCGGGGCCGAAACCCTCACCTGGTTTTTTTTCGGTTTTCTCATGTTGGGAACCGCGATGAACCATGCGATCAGCGTGCTCTTCGAACGCGCCGACTTCGACCTTTTGCTCGCCTCGCCGGTTTCGCCCCGCGCCATTCTACTCGCGCGGCTCGCCACCCTGTCGGTAGGGGCCGCCGTGAGCTCCGCGATCCTGTTGCTGCCTCTCGTCAACGGCGCGCTGCTCGCCCTCTCGTGGCACTACGCCGCGGGCTACGCCGTCTGGCTCCTCCTGTCGTGCGGCGTGGCCTCGGGCGGCGTGTGGCTGACGTTGCTGCTCGTGAAATGGCTCGGCCCCCGACGAGCGCGCACGTGGGCCCAG
>JANYBX010000024.1 GCA_025360615.1 Opitutia bacterium | reverse complement strand
CGCACAATCGTCGAACCCGCGAGCTGCACCGGCGCGAGTTCAGCCACGGGCGTCAACACGCCGCTGCGGCCGACTTGCACGGTGATTCCGAGGAGCTGCGTCTCGACGCGCGCCGGGGAAAATTTGTAGGCGATGGCCCAGCGCGGCGCGTGCTCCGTCGCGCCGAGACGGCTCCGCGGGGCGACGGCGTCGAGTTTCACGACCGCGCCGTCCGCGGGAAAAGCCAGTCGCGGTCGTTCGCGGTCGAACGCCTGCACCGCCGCCCAAATCTCGTCGGACGTGCGCGCAATTGAAAATTTCTCCACGCCCGGCAAACCCCACGCGCGCACGCGGGCGTGCAGCTCCTGCTGCGAAGCTGGCTGCGCCGAAGCCGGCTCACACGCGCCCCAGCCGTAAAACACAATCGCCAGTTTCCGCTCCGCCACTTCGCGGGGATCGAGCTGCTTGAGCGTGCCGGCCGCGAGATTGCGCGGGTTCGCAAACGGCGCTTCGCCGGCCGACTCACGCTCGCGATTGATGCGCTCGAATTCGGCAAACGGTAAATAGACTTCGCCGCGCAGCTCGATCAGCTCGGGAATCGGAGCGCGCGAACCGTCTGGAACCAGGGCGCGCAATTCGCGCGGGAGCGCCGAGATCGTGAGCGCGTTCGCCGTCACGTCGTCGCCCTCGATGCCGTTGCCGCGGGTAACCGCACGGATGAATTTTCCCTTTTCGTAGGTCACACTGACCGCGAGGCCGTCGAACTTCGGCTCGACGACGAACACCAGATCGGCGCGGCCGAGTTGACGAGCGATGCGCGCGTGAAACTCGCGAAGCTCGGCCTCCGAATAACTTTTATCGAGACTGAGCATCCGCTCGCGATGGCGATAGAGGGCGAACGCGCCGGTGCGATCATCGCCAAGCGATTCACTGGGCGACTCGCCCTTCGCCTGCGCCGGAAACGTTTTTTCCAAAGCAGCCAGCTCGCGCTTCAGCAGATCGTAGGCGGCGTCGCTAATTTCGGGCGCGGCTTTTTTGTAATAGAGCGCGTCGTGGTATTTGATCTCGGCCCGCAGTGACTCAATGCGTTCGCGCGCGCTTTCCGGAGTGCGTTGCGCGATGGCTACGCCGGCCGGGATGGGAACGCTCTCGTTCGTCGTCGAAGCGGCGGAGAGCACGGTGGCAGCGCTGAGCGCGAGCGCCAGAAAGCTCCATGCGCCGAGACGTTTCAAACGGAGATCAAGGCATGGATTTTTTGGAGAACTCATCGGGGTTGGAGCGGGGGTATTCGGAAACTGTGGGAGGGGCTTTATGCCCCGACGCTTTCGGCCTGTGCCACAGCCAGTCGGGGCATAAAGCCCCTCCCACAGTTTCGCCAGCGAGCATTTTAAAGAAGGACTGATTCCTCAGCGGCGGAAACTGCCCAAGAGGAAAGAAGAGAGGGAAAATCACATTATGAAGAAGCGATTAACCCCACTTGGAGCGCGACTCCCCTCCTTCACGGTCATTGCATTTTTTGACCGCCAAAAAAAAGGCGTCCCGCTTTCGCGAGACGCCTTTGAATTTTTGTCTTTGCTAGATCGAGCGATTAGCAGAGCTCGGACTTAGTAGTCCATGCCGCCGCCGCCACCGGGAGGATGGCCGCCGCCGGCTTCCTTCTTCTCGGGGATCTCGGTGATCATGCACTCCGTCGTCAGCAGCAGGCCGGCGATCGAGGCCGCGTTTTGCAGCGCGGTGCGGGTGACCTTCGTCGGGTCAACCACGCCGGCTTTCACGAGGTCTTCGAACTTATCCGTGGCGACGTTGTAGCCAACGTTGCCCTTGGAGCTGAGGACTTCCTTCACCACGACGCCGCCGTCGACGCCCGCATTGGCGCAGAGCGCGCGGATGGGGTGCTCGATGGCGCGACGCACGATCTGGGCACCGGCAGCCTCGTCGCCTTCGAGCTTGAGGGCTTCGATGGCCTTGATGGTGCGGAGCAGGGCGACGCCGCCGCCGGCGACGATACCCTCTTCCACCGCAGCGCGCGTGGCATGGAGGGCGTCTTCGACGCGGGCCTTCTTCTCCTTCATCTCAACTTCGGTGGAGGCACCGACGTTGATGACGGCGATACCGCCGGCCAGCTTGGCGAGGCGCTCCTGGAGCTTCTCGCGATCGTAGTCGGAGGTGGTCTCGTCGATCTGGCGGCGGATTTGTTTCACGCGCGCCTGGATGTCGGAGGACTTGCCGGAGCCTTCGACGATGGTGGTGTTTTCCTTGTCCACGACGAGGCGCTTGGCCTTGCCGAGGTCGGCGAGGGTGATGTTCTCGAGCTTGAGGCCGAGGTCTTCCGTGATGCAGCGGCCGCCGGTGAGGACGGCGATGTCTTCAAGGATGGACTTGCGGCGGTCGCCGAAGCCGGGGGCCTTGACGGCGCACACGTTGAGCGTGCCGCGAATCTTGTTCACGACGAGGGCCGCGAGGGCTTCGCCTTCGACTTCCTCGGCGATCACGAGGAGGGGCTTGCCGCCCTTGGCGACGGTCTGGAGCAGCGGGAGGAGATCCTGCAGGCTCGAGATCTTC
>JANYBX010000023.1 GCA_025360615.1 Opitutia bacterium | reverse complement strand
AAGGACGCGCAGGGTTTTTCGACGAACGACGACACGCCGTTCCAAACGCTCACGCTGGCCGGGAACGCGACGGAGGCAGTGCGCTTCACCGCCGCGAACGCGCTCGCGAAAAAATATACCATCCGCGTGCGCCAGGCGCGGTGAGGGGTGGCGGGGCAGAATTGGGAAACGGGGAGCCGTTCGGCTCTGCTGTAGAACCGACCGCTGAGCGGCTGCCAAAGCCCGACCAGCGGTCGAGCCTACAGTTTACACGGTCTCGGATCCGCGAAGTGTGACCCTGACTATTTTGGCGCTGCGGGTGCCGTCGGCTTTTTCAAAGGCGGACCGAACCTCACCTCTTTCGCGGCGTCTTCCATTTCCTTCACCGATTGGGCGATGAGAGCCTTCTCCTCGGGTGAATCTTTGAGCACCGGTTTACCACTGGAGAAATCGATCGTCTTGTTATCCTGAATGGCGACGCTGGCGGCGGTGGAGACAGGTGTGGGCGCGGGATTCGGCACCGGCAGCGCGGCCGGGGTGGGCGCGACCGGGAGTTTCGATGCGTCCTGCGTCACGCTCGGCTTTGTGACGGCCGGCATGGGCGACAATTCTGGTTGGGCGGCGGCAGGCATCGCGTGCGAGGCCGGTCGTGCGGGCGAAAGCATGAACCAGATCACGCTCCCCAAGATGGCGATGAGCGCGAGCACGAGCAGTGCGGGGAGTTTTGAGGAGCGGGGCGGTGGCATGAAGCGGGAGCATGGCAAATCGAGCGCCGGCTTCCCAGCTCGCAGATGATCGTGGCGGTGATGGGCCGTGAAAAACTTTCGTGTATTCCGGGCGGTTCGTGGCGACGCTCCCGGCGATGCAGTCCATCCTCCGCGAAATCCGGCCGACACTCGCGCTCGCGGTGCCGATCATCGTGGGACAAGTGAGCCAGATGTTGATGGGTATCACGGACAGCGTGATGATCGGGCACACGGGCACCGTGCCGCTCGCGGCCTCGTCGTTTGGCGGAAACGTGTTCAGCGTTTTCTACGTCGTCGGCATCGGGCTGATGATTCCAGTCGCCGTGTTCGTGGCGCGGGCGCGCGGTGCCGGCCGGGCTGTGGAGTGCGGCGAATATCTGCGGCACGGGCTCGCTCTGGCGCTCGGTTTCGGGCTGTTGGAAACGCTGATGATCGCACTGCTCGGCACGCAGCTCCCGTGGTTTCGCCAGCCGCCGGAAGTGCAGGCGATCGTGAATCCGTTTTTTATTTTGATCGGCGCGTCGATCACCTCGGTGCTCGTCTACCTCGCGCTCCGGCAGTTTGCGGAGGCGATGGGGCGGCCGTGGGTGCCGATGTTCATCATGCTCGGCGGCGTGGGGCTGAACGCGTTTTTGAACTGGGTGCTGATCTACGGTCATCTCGGCGCGCCGGCGCTGGGGCTGACGGGCGCGGGCATCTCGACGCTGATTTCGCGCACGCTCGGAGCCCTCGTGATTTTTCTGTGGCTGCGGCTCGACTCGAACCTGCGCACAGCCTGGCCGCAGCGGTGGTGGGCGCCGCTCTCGCGCGAGCGGTTGCGCGAGATGTTGAAGATCGGGATGCCGGTGTCGGGGATGTTGTTGTTCGAGAGCGGGGCGTTTGCGGCGTCGGCAATCATGATGGGCTGGCTCGGCACGGTGCCGCTGGCGGCGCACCAAATCGCAATCTCGTGCGCCGCGACGACGTTTATGTTTTCCCTCGGGCTCTCGATTGCGACGGCGATGCGCGTGGGCACCGCGGCGGGCGCGGGTGAGACGGCGCGGCTGCGGCCCATCGGCTTCGGCGCGCTCGGGCTGGGCGGCGTGCTCGCGGCGGTGTTCATGACGATCTACCTCGTGGCGGGCCGGACAGTGGCGGGCTGGTTCGTCGACGACGCGGCCGTGGTGACGCTCGCCGCGCAACTGCTCGTGGTGACGGCGCTCTTTCAGTTTTTTGACAGTGGGCAGGTGGTCGGCTCGGCGGCGCTGCGCGGGCTGCACGACGTGAAGTTGCCGGCGGCGATCACGTTTGTGGCGTATTGGATGGTGGCGATTCCGGGCGGCTATCTGCTCGGCGTGCGCGGGCCGTTTGGTGCCGTGGGCATCTGGGTGGCGCTCGCGGCCGGGCTGGCGTGCGCCGCGGTTTTTCTGACGTGGCGTTTCGCGCGGCTCACGCGCGCCCGCTGACAGGTTACGATTCGGTGACCCGCTGTTTGCGCGAACGTCACGTGGGCGGGTTGCGGAGCACGGCCCGCTGGTTCGCGAATGGAAGCGCATGAAATCCGCTTCACGACTTCTCTGCCTTGCGCTCGGGCTCCCCCTCGGTGTGGCCCGCGCCCAACTTTCCGCCGACGATCCCGCTCCGAAGACCGTGCGCCTCGAGGAAATCGAGGTCACCGAAAAGCGCACCTCCGCCCTCACGCAGGCTCCGACCGAGAGCCGTCTCGACGCATTTCAACCGCAGTCGATGATCGATGTCTCGACGATCAACAACACCATCCCGCCCTCTGCGGACTTCACGATGATCGCGAATCTCGCCCCGAGCGTGACGACGATCCAGGCCAACGGTCCCGGCCTGAGCGAGGCGAAGAACATCATCCGCGGTTTTTCCGACGGACAGTATAACGTGACCTTCGACGGCATTCCTTTCAGCGATAACAATTCGTTCACCCATCATTCGACGAGTTACTTCCCGGCGAAGCTGATCGGCCGCATGATCGTTGATCGCGGGCCCGGCACTGCCAGCACGATTGGGCAGGCGACGTTTGGCGGCACCCTCGCGATGTTGTCCAAGGACCCGCGCACGGTGGATGGCATCGTTCCCACGATCAGCTATGGCAGCTTCAACACCTTCGTCGCGCACATCGAGGGCAGCTCGGGGAATTTCGCCCCGCTCAACGGCGCCTCCACCATCGCGAGTTACCAATACCTCAGCTCCGACGGATTCCTCACCCATTCCTACCTACGCCGCCACACCGTTTACCTGAAGCATCTCCAGCCCATCGGCCGCCGGACTACGCTGACGCTTTTGACCACGGCCAACTGGATCAAATTCGGCAATCCCGGCACGGTCACGCAGGCGACGATCGACAAAAATGGCCGCAACTTCGGCCTCGTCGATGACGACAACAGTCCGCTTTCGCCCCTCTATAACTACCAGAAGAAGGACGCCGATTTCAGTTACATTGGCCTCCGCACCGAACTAGACGGCGGCTGGAGCGTGGAGAATAAACTAGGCACCTACTTCTACGACAACGACAGCTACCAGACGCCCACGCAGGGCACCAAAACTTCGAAGGCCAACATCGGCGGCACCTACCAGCTCAATCTCTACCGCGCGTGGTTCGACAAATTTCTCCTCACGCACGACGACGCGATCGGCACTTTCAAGACCGGCTTCTGGGCCGAGTATGTGCGCAATCCGCGCTTCCAATATCTCCTCGATTACACGCGCGGCGGCGTCCTCGACTACAACCCTGCGACCACTTCCGAAGCCGTCGGCACCCTCGCCGCCACGACCTACCTGATGGTGGATTTTATGAAGACCGCGCAGGCGTTCGCCGAATACGAGTGGCACGTCACGCACGATTTTTCGCTCAACGCCGGCCTGCGCTACGCGCACTTTCATCGCGACATTGAGGCACCCGTTAACCAAGTCACGCGCCTGCGCTATTTCGGCGAGCGCACCGACGCCAATACGATGCCGAGCATCGCGGCGAACTATCTGCTCCGGTCGAACTGGTCCGTCTACGCGCAGGCTGCGAAAGGCTACCTCGCCCCGAATCTCCAGCTCTTCTACGTGCCCGATCCCTCGAAAAACAACATCAAGCCACAGGAGACGACCAACTATCAGGTCGGCACCGTTTTCAAAACCGGCCGCTTCAACGCCGACTTCGATGCCTACTGGATCGACTACAAAAATTTCCCGCTGACCATCACAGACACCGCGACCAACCAGCAGTATTACGCGCTGGCCAGCGGGGCTTATTACAGCGGCCTTGAAGCGGAGGGCACCTACTCCGTCGGTGGCGGGCTGAGTCTCCACGCGAACGGCTCGATCAACCACGCCATCTTCAAGCGTTCGAAGCTTTCGATCCCGAACGTTGCGAACTCCACCGCTGTCCTCGGCCTGGTCTACAACGCCGGCGGATTCTTCGCTTCGGTCTCCGACAAATACGTCGGCCCGACTAAAATCTACGCCTCCGGGTTTCTGCCCGACTTCGCTTCGTCGCTCAAGGCCACCGCGATCGCTCCCAGCCGTTGGCTGGCGGACGTGGCTGTCGGTTACAGCCACAAGCTGCCCGCCGGCAGTTTTATTCGCAGCCTGAAGTTGAAGCTCCAGATCGACAACGCGCTCGACCGCAAGCTGCAGGTCCTCGGCTCCATCAACGCTGCCGGGGTCGGGTCCTACACCGTTCTCCCTGAACGGAACTACTTCGCCACTTTCTCCGGCGAGTTCTGAAAAACGATGCGGCCGCCGGGGAAATTCCCGTCGCCGCGCCTCCTTGGTTTCAACCTCGAAAAATTTACCTCCCATGAATGCTTCACTCTCCCGCCGCCAGTTCCTCCGTTCTGCCGGCGGCATCTCGTTTCTCGCGCTCGCCCCGATCGGTCGCGGGCTGTTCGCCGCGTCCGCCCTCAAGCCGGTGTCGATGCCGGTTTTCACCGCGCTGCCTTACGTCCAGCCCGGACCGGAAAGTCGCTTGCTCCCGGGGGCGGAGATCGCGCGGCTCGCTTGGCAAACGGTGCAGACCGAGGCCAAATTCGAAGTGGGATTTGGTCGCGACGAATCGTATGGGCACACCGCTGAAATTACGCGCACGTCGCGGGATTATCGCGGCAAGGGCGACAAGGAGAGTCGGTTCAACTACGTCTGCGCTTTCTCCCCGCTCGAACTCGGCACCGAGTATCGCTATCGCGTCCGCTGCAACGGCGAGACCATCGCCGAAGGTTACTTTACGACGCGACAGCCGCGGGGGCGGAAAATCCGTTTTGCCGCTTTCGGCGACAATGCCTACGGCGAAGCCGGCGAACGCGCCATCGCCTACCAAGCTTATCGCGCGCATCCCGATTTCATCATGAACACCGGGGACAACGTTTATGATGCCGGCCTCGACACCGAATACGGCCGCCATTTCTTCCCGGTTTACAACGCAGACGTCGCGAGCTCCGGCGTCGGCGCTCCGCTGCTACGCTCGATTCCTTTCTACACCGTGCTCGCGAATCACGATTTCGAGGGCAAAGACCCCGAGAGAAAAATCCCCTGCGCCGATTTCGAAGCAAGTGCGGATTCCCTCGCCTACTTTACGAATTTTCATTTTCCGCTCAACGGCCCGGCGGCGCCCACATTTCAGCCCGTCACCCACGGACCCGAAAAACGCCTCGCCGATTTCAAGGCCTGCGCCGGCGCGCGTTTCCCGGGCATGGCCAACTATTCCTACGATGCCGGCGACGCGCATTTCCTCTGCCTCGACTCCAACAACTATACGGACGCGACCGACCCTGCGCTTCAGCAATGGATCGCCGCCGATCTCTCCGGAAGCGATGCGCGCTGGAAGTTCGTCACGTTTCACCATGGCGCTTTCAATGTCGGCGCGCATCACAGCCACGAGCAGCAGATGCGGGTGCTGGCGCCGCTTTTCGAGCAGCATGGCGTGAGCTTCGTGATGAACGGCCACGAACATAATTTCCAGCGCACGCGCCCGATCCGTTTCACACCTCGCGACACCGCCAAGGCGCATAGCCTTCACACGAAAGACCGCGTCATTCCCGGCGATTTCAAACTCGATCTCGCCTTCGACGGCGACAAGCAGACGCGCGCCGACGGCATCATCTACATCACGACGGGTGCAGGCGGAAAATATCTCTACGATCCCGAGTATAACGACGACCCCTCGAAGTGGGTGCTGCCCGAGGACAACAATCTCGCCTACACGGTGAAAATGATTTCGGACCGCCACTCGCTCACCGTTTTCGATGTGGAGCACGACGAAGTCCTGATGCGCCAGATCGACGAACACGGCAACGAGATCGATCGCATCCGTGTGACGAAGAAAACCCCGACGCCCGTCGCGAGCTCAACCTGACCGCGCACCCTTTGCCCATGAGCACTCCGCTTCGACGCCTCCGTTTTCCGGTTCTTTCGCTGGCTCTGCTGCCCGTGATGTCCTTCGGCTCTCCCGCCGCAGTGCGTCCGGAAATTCCCGCGGTGCTTTCATCGTTGTCCTACGATGGGGAAGGGAAACTCATCCTGGAAAAAAACGGCCAGAAATTGGCCGATCTGGAAAAAAAGGATCCGTATTCGCTGGCGCAGATGTTGGGCGATGCGACGGGGGCGGAAACCGGCCTCGCGCTCGATTTTCACCAGCCCGCGTTGAATGGCGTGGTGGCTTACGATCCTTACAACGAGAACGCGGAATTTCCCACGGTCGCGTTTCTAGCCAAGAGCGCGAAGCTGCAAAACGGGAGGGCGCTGTTGGAGTTCAGGGCGATGTTCAATGGCCCGAACGATTTCTTTAAGCTGAAAGAAAAAGGCCGCGGCATCGTCGGCTTTCGGGTCATCGATGCCGAGGGACGGATCATTTATGAGGGCCGGGTCGCTTTCGACGGGAAGGGACCGTATCGCGTGTTGCCGACGATCGTCGAGGGGCCGTTCGTCAACGAGCTGTCGCCCACCGGCTGTGTCGTATCGTTCGAAACGCAGGTGCCGATCGCGACCACGATCACGGTGGACGGGAAAAAATTCCACGACGCTGGTGCGGGGACTCACCATGAGATCGCGGTAGATGGACTCCGGCCGGCGACGAGCTACGACTACACGATCGCCTATGGAGAACGGGAGGACCGCCGGCATTTCAAGACTGCGCCCAAGGCCGGCAATCGGCAGCCATTCACCTTTGCCTTTGCCAGCGCCAATCGCGCGACGACCGGCGGAGGGGAACGTGATTTTGGCGGCACCAACTATTCGTCGACGCGCGCGGTCATGGCCGCCGCCGTGCTGAACCACGCCGTTTTTCTGCAGGCCTCGGGCGACATCACCAATGGCGGCAATACGAGCGAAGGCGGGCATCTGATCGAATACGCGAATTGGAAACGTGCGCTGGACCCGTTCTGGTGCAGCCTCCCGGTTTACGTCGGCTTCGGCGATCACGAGGACAACATGACGAGCTTCGCCGTCGATACCGTTACGAAAAAATCGCCGAAAATGGACCGGTTTCCCTACGCGACCGAGTCCGGCGAGGCGATTTTTGCGAAAGCGTTTGTGCATCCGCGGAACGGTCCGGACAGCGAGGATGGCAGCAGCTACGACCCTGATCCGGCGCGGACGGATTTTCCCACCTATCAGGAAAACGTTTACTCCTACACCTACGACAACGTGGCGATGATCGTCCTCAACACGGAATACTGGAAGGGCGAGGACCCGAAGATCAGCGGCTGTCCCGAAGGCTACATCATGGATCGGCAGTGGGCGTGGTTGCAGAAAGTCGTGCGGCAGTTCGAGGACGATCCCGCCATCGATCACATCTTCGTTAACCTGCACAGCGCGGTGTTTCCCAATGGCGATCACGCCAACGGCGCGATGTGGTATGACGGCAACAACACCGCCCGCGCGAAAGTAAAGGGTGTGCCGGTCAGCGTCGGCATCCTTGAGCGGCGCGACCAAATTCTGGACTTATGCGTGAATCGCAGCCGGAAATTTTTGGCGTTCCTCTCGGGCGACGAGCACAACTTCGCGTTTCTGGAAGTGACGCCCGAGGTGCCGCTCTATCCCGAGGGTTACACGGGCGCACGGGTGAAAATCAGCCGGCCCTTTTTCCACATTAACAACGGCGGCGGGGGCTCCGCGCCCTACGCGATGTTGTCCACGCCTTGGAACGCGCATTGGAAGTTTTTCACCGAGCCGCCGACGGTCGCTTTGATCGAGGTAAGTGGGCCGGACGTCCGTCTCACCGCTTTTAGCGCTGAGACCTTTGGCAGGATTTGCGAGAAAGTGAAGCTGCGGTAGGGAGCGGTGCGAACCAGCGCGCACCACGTCTCAACGCTTCCACTGCACGCCGAGGCTGAACTCGCGGCCGCTGACCTCCACCTCCTTCAACCGTTGAGGCGTGCCGGTGTAGTCCTGCGTGCGTCGGTTGGTGAGATTGGAAGCGGCGAACTGGAGTTTCACATTCTTGCCGATTTTTTGGGCGAGCGTGAACTCGAGATCCCAGCCTCCACGCCGGTGCAGATCACGGCCGGGTGAGACGACACTTTCGAGGGTGTCGGTGCGATAGCGGGCCACGAACTCAAGCGCGGATTTGCCCCGCTCGAATTGAGTGGAGGCCGAGAGCTGGTGATCGGCCTGGCTCGGCAGCGGCACGGATTCGCCCGGGCGATCGGGTAGCTGCGCGGAGCTTTGCAGCCGCGTGTAGGCGAGCGCCGGGGTCGCGCGCACCTCGCCGCCGAGCGGGAGGGCGTTGCCTTTCCAGCTGAACTCGGCGCCGCCCACGTGCGCCGCGCCGCCGTTGACGCGCCGGCGTTCGAGAAAATTCCCCAGCGACCCTAGGGTGGTGGCGAACTGGGTTTCCACGATGAAGCGCGTGATGTCCTTGTAGAAAACCGCCGCCGAAAACAGCCCGAGTTTTTCGCGGTAGAAATCGGCCGAAAGGTCGTAGTTTGTCCCGAGATAGGGGCGCAGCGCCGGATTGCCCGACTGCGTGCGGCGATCGACAAAGTTGAACTGCCGCGTGGGCAGCAAATCGGTGTAGCCCGGCCGCGATAATGCGCGGGTGGCTGACGCGCGCACGATTAAATCGGGCCGCACGTCGCACCGCACATGCAGGCTGGGAAAAACATTCGCATACGATGTGCTCGCGCCTGCTGGAACGATGGTTTGGAGGACGCCTGCGGGGTCGAAGATCAGTTGCCGGCCCTCGCCTTTCACCGTCGTTTCCTCGACGCGCACTCCGCCGAGGGCGCTCCAACGACCGGCTTGGACGCGCGCCATGCCATAGCCGGATAGGATAGTTTCGGTGGCGGCGTTGTCGCCCGCTGCTTGGGCGATGCGAGTTTCGAGCGGATCGTTCTGGAAAAACCCGGGACGCGCAGCGAGCAGCTGGGCGACGGCATCGGTGCTCGGGATTGGCCCCGTGCGGTAGATGCCATCCTCGGTCGTAAACTCCGCCATGCGCACCACCGTGGTCATCGGCAACGGTGTCACGGACGCGCCGTATATCACGCGGTCGGCGTCCGCAGTGTGCCGGCGCTATTGGATTTTTGCGCCCAATTTTGCGAAAGCCGGCGCTGGTGAATCGTCGAGATTGAACTGCGCATTGAGCCGCGCCGACCATTCGCGATCCCGTGTGTCGGCCTGGGTGCGGGAGTAGCTGTTGAAAAAATAATGCGCCGGATCGAGCTGGCTGGTCGTGTCGGCGGGATTCGTCTCGTCTACAAAAGAAAACTGTGGCCGCAGAGCATCGGTGCGCGCGTCGTAGGTCGTGCGAAACGTGCGGTCGCTGCGGAAAACGGCGTCGAGGGTGTGCGGTTCCTCCTCGTGCGTGAGCACCAGCCCGACCGCACCGTCGAGCTTCGTGCGACCTCGCAGCGTTTCGCCGCCGAGCGAGAACGTGGCGGAGTCACGGATCGCCGTCTGTTCCTGCTCGCGGCGCTCGAGGTGCACGCCGGAAAATACCCCGCGCTCGGGCGTGAGCTCCACGGGCACGCCCTCAGCGACATCGAAGCGCATGCGTCGTCGTGTGCGCGTGCTTTCATCGTGGGTGAGATTCGCGCGCAGGAAAATCCTGAGGTCGCCGAAACGCGCATCGGCGTTGAAAAGCGCGGTCGCACGGCGGCGATGATCGTCGGTGATCTCGAGCCGTGCGCGGGTGTAAGCCGGCACGGGCACGCCGGTAAAAGGCGCGGGCCCCGGCGAGACGATGTCCGGCCAGTCGCCGTCGGTTTCGTTGTTCTCCCTCCGCCGGTATTGATCGTCGTAGTTCAGCGTCGCGATGAATCCACCGTTGGGCTTGGTCCCGCGCCAGCGCACCGGCCGCCCGAAGGTGATGCTGCTGCGCACGCCCACGCGCGGCATGAGCGGTGCATAGGTGAACAGTTCGCGGCCCTGCCAGTAGGCCGCCTTGATTTCGTCGGCATTCTGGGTGGTGACGTTGATCGCCCCACCGAGCGCATCGGCATCCTGGTCGGGCGTGAGGGATTTCGAAACCTGGAGCGATTTCACGATTTCCGGGGGCAGACTATCGAGAGGGTTGCGTCCGCCGCCCTGCCGCTGGCCATCGACAGTTACACGCACGAAACGGGAATCGAGCCCGCGCATGGAAACGGTGGTCCCGCCATCCGCGCCGCGCGTGACGGAGACGCCCGCGGTGTCCTTCAGCAGATCGCTCGCGCTCTGGGCCGAGGGACGCTCCAGCGCCTTGCCGGCGATCGTGTCCACCGCGGCGATGTCGGCCGCCTTTCCCGCGAATGCGCCGGAAGCGTCGCTCGCTCGCTCGGATACCACGACCCGCTCGATCTGAATGATCTCTTTCGCCAGCAAAACGGGGGGAAGCGCATTGGTTCCCGCGGTGAGATTCATTTCGGTATCAAGCGTCTCGTGACTTGGAGCAGAAATCGTGAGCCGGTGGTGCCCCGGAGCGAGTCCGCTCAAGGTGAAAGAACCCTCCCTGTCCACGACACCCGTTCGCCCTTCGCTCCTGACGCTCGCCTCCGCCAGAGGCTGCGAAGTCTCGGCATCGAGCACGCGGCCGGAAACGACGGAAGAACTAGGCTCCGCTCGCCCGGCGCGGGGGGTGAAGATCAGCGCGGTGGCGCAGAAGAAAATTCGAATGCACGTGAAGGCAAAAAATCCGGGACGCATGGAGGAATTGCCGCTGATGATGGAAGGCGTGCGTCGCTGGGTGCCATCATCGGCTCATGACAATCCGGTGACGAAGCTCAGAGGCCAGCCGCGAGGACGAACGGGGCGGAGCTTTTCCCGGGAGTCGCGCGTAAAAAAATTCAGGATTTGAGGTCGGCGAACGCTTCGCACGCCGCCCGAGAAAGCCGCCTGGCCTTTCACCCCAGCGCTTCGCCGATCGTCTCGATGATATCCTCGGCGGGTTCACAGCCGACGCAGAGGCGGAGGAGGTCGGGGTCGAGTTTGCTCGCGGCTAGCTCGGCGAGGCCGGCCGGCGTCGTCACGAGGTCGTAGTGCGCGAGATACATGAAGGGGCAGATGAGCGTGGTCTTCATGCCAAAGCTGGGGCCTTTCGGGAGGCGGAGTTTATCGTAGAAGGCCGTCAACGCGCCCGGCGCGCGGAGCGTGAAGGTGATCATGCCGCCGGTGGCGTCTGGCGCGCGGGCGAGCCGGAGGTAGCTGTCGCGCGAAGCGGGATGCAGCGCCCAGAACACGTCTTTGATGGAGGGATGTTTTTCGAGAAATGCGGCGACCTTCGCGGTGTTGGCGTGGATGTGCGCGAGCACGTCGTCCACCTGGCCGATTTGCGCGGCGAGGCGAGCGAGGTCGCGTGGGTAAACCGGCTCCAGGCTCGCGGCGACGCGCTGGCGCAGTGCGGCGGTGTCGGGGCCGGCGGGGTTGATGGCGACGAAGC
>JANYBX010000552.1 GCA_025360615.1 Opitutia bacterium | reverse complement strand
GCAGACGGCGGGTCGGCGTGGCGCTCCGCTTCGCTCCGGCCTCGGCTCCGGTCGCTTCGCTCCCTGCGGAGGGGCCGCACGGCCCCCCGCTCCGCGAAACCGCGGGCTCGCCCCGAGGGATCGGGGCGACCAACCGCCCGCGGAAACAACCACGCGGGCCACTCCGCGCCGTTCGCTGCGCTTCACTCTGCTGCGTTCAATGCCGGCACGCACGCCGCCGCCATCGCTCCACCGTTGAACGGTTCCACGCTGTCGTCGCCGACCGTTCCGGCGTTGCGCGCTCCTGGAACACCCGCGCGCCCTACGCCTCGCGTTCTGCGTTCCGCTGACGCTCCACTCCGAGCGCGAGCCGCCCGGCCGCTGCGCGGCCTCGTTGCGCTCGCCTAGCCCGAGCGCCCAAACCGGCGGCTGAGAAAAAACCTCAGCCCGCCTTGAGCAACGCCTCGACGACCTCGACAATTTTTTGCTGCTGACGGCGCGGCAGTTTGGCGGCGGCGTGAAATGCTTCCTGCAAACGGCCCTTGGCAATCGCGGGTTTTTGCGGCGTGACGCCGAGCAGTTCGTCCACGCTGACGCCGAGCGCACCGGCGAGCGCGGGCAGAACTTCGCCGCGTGGCGGCGTGCCGGTCTGCTCCCAAAACGCGACGTTCGAGGAACTCGTGTTGATGCGCTTGGCTAGATCAACCTGGGAAAGCCCCGCGTCCTTGCGGAGCGTGGCGAGGCGGACGGCGAGAGGCGGACGGGCGGCTTTGGACATGCCCGCATCATACACGACGTTTTGAAAATCCGGCCCCGGCAGGAAAGTCTGTGCTTGCATGTCACACAGTAAACTGTGTGAACGTGTTCATGTCACACACAAAGCCATTTTTATTAAAACGTGCTTGACGCCCAAAAAACAAAAGGCCCCCGACCATGGCAATGATCCCCGACGACGAACTCGATAAAATCAAACGCGAGACGGATCTCGCCGCCGTCGTCCGCTCGCGCGGCGTGGCTCTCAAGCCGCAGGGCGGCGACCTGGTCGGGCTCTGCCCGTTCCACGAGGACAAAAACCCGAGCCTCCACGTCACGCCCGCGAAACGGCTCTGGCGCTGCGTGTCGTGTCAGGCGACGGGCAACGTGATCCAGTTTGTCCAAAAGTTTGACGGCGTGAGCTTCCGCCACGCTTACGAACTGCTGAAAGGCGGCGCGGCGTTCACTGGCGTGCCGACGTGCTCGCCGGTGAAAAAGGCCACGGTGCCGAAACTGCCCGCGCCGGTGACGGCGGACGCCGACGACCAAGCGGCGCTTCGCCAGGTGCTCGATTATTATCACGAACGCCTGAAGGAAAACCCGGACGCGCTGGCTTACCTGAAAAAACGCGGCATCGCGGCCGAGGCCATCGCTGCGTTCAAGATTGGCTTTGTCGATCGCACGCTCGGGCTGCGCCTGCCGCAGAAGAACCGCGCCGAGGGCGCGGCGCTGCGGGAGCGGTTGACCAGGCTGGGCTTGTTGCGCGAGAGCGGACATGAGCATTTACGAGGGAGAATCGTCTTTCCCGTGATCGCCGAGTCTGGCGAAATTGGCACGGTCTACGGCCGGGCCATCGACGACGGCGGCAAGCACGAGCGGCATTTGTTTTTGCCCGGACCGCAACGCGGCCTCTTCAACCCGGCGGCGCTCCGTTCGCCGGAAATAATTTTGTGCGAAGGCATCATCGACGCGCTGACGTTCTGGTGCGCGGGCTTCCAAAACGTGACGACGAGCTACAGCGCGAAGGTTCTCCCCGAGGAAATGCTCGACGCGCTGATCGCGGCCAAGGTGCGGTTGGTCTTCATCGCCTTTGACCGCGACGAGGCCGGAGACCAGGGCGCGGAAGCCGTGGCGGCGCAGCTCATGGCCCGCGGCATCGAATGCCGCCGCGTGCTGTTCCCTCACGGCCTCGATGCGAACAGCTACGCCGTGGCCGTCACACCGCCCGAGAAATCTTTGGCCGTGTTGCTCAACGCCGCCGCTTGGCTGGGTAAGGGCAAAGTGTCTTCATGCGTCGCGCCCGCGCCTTCTTCTTTAGCTGCTAAAGCTGCTGTTGCTGCTGACGTGAGCGCGCCGGAAATCACCGCGCTTGTCCCGCCGTCCACGTCCAACGAGGCGGCTAAGGAAAAAACTTCCGTCTCTGTGTCCCAACCCGTCTTGGTATTGAACGGCGAGCACTGGCTTTTGACGCTCGACGGCCGCGAGTATCGCGTCGGCGGGCTCGGAAAAACACTCGGCACCGATGCCCTCAAAATCACGTTGCGTCTGCGCATCGGCGACCGCTTTCACCTCGACAGTCTTGATCTGGCGAAGGACGGCGAGCGCCGTCGCTTCATCGAACGGGCGGCCGAGGAAACGGGTTTGCACGCGGACTTGCTCAAGCGTGACGTGGGCCGGTTGCTGCTCGCCGTCGAGCAGGCCCAGGCCGAACTCGCGAAGCCCGCCGAGGCCATCGCGCCCGTCGTGACGCTCACCGAAGCGGAGCGCACGGAGGCGCTCCGGTGGTTGCAAGCGCCGGACTTGGTCGGGCGTTTGCGCGTCGCGTTTCGTCAGGCGGGAATCATCGGCGAGGAAAACAACATCCTGCTCGTTTACCTGGCGGGCGTGTCGCGGCTGCTGGATCGGCCGCTCGCCGTGATCGTGCAGAGCCCGAGCGCTGCCGGGAAAAGCATGCTGATGGACTCGGCGCTCGCGTTCTTCCCGGAGGAATGCCGGATCAAATACTCGGCGATGACGGGCCAGTCGCTTTATTATCTCGGCGAGACAAATCTGAAACACAAGATCCTCGCCATCGTCGAGGAAGCCGGAGCGGAAAAAGCCAGCTACGCGCTGAAG
>JANYBX010000434.1 GCA_025360615.1 Opitutia bacterium | reverse complement strand
TGCCTTTGCCTTCGGCGTAGAGGCGGCGGACCATGTGGCCGGGACCTTTGGGCGCGACCATGATGCAGTCGATGTCCTTGTGGAGCTTGATCAGGCCGAAGTGAACGGAGAGGCCGTGGGAGAAGAGGAGCGTTTTTCCCTTCGCGAGATTCGGGAGAATGTCGGAGAGATAAACGTCGGCCTGCTTCATGTCGGGCAAGCCGACCATGATGACATCGGCGCGGCGCACGGCCTCGGCGGTATCGACGACTTCGAAGCCGTGTTGCTCGGCGACGGCCTTGGATTTCGAGCCGGGATAGAGGCCGATGATGACCTTGCAGCCGCTGTCCTTGAGGTTGAGCGCATGGGCGTGGCCCTGCGAACCGTAGCCGAGGACGGCGAGCGTTTTGTTGGAGAACACGCCGAGATCGGCGTCTTTATCGGTGTAGACTTTGGCGGGCATGGTGAAAGGTGAGCTGCTGGTTTCGAGTTGGGAGTTTCGGGTTTCGAGTTTTCGGAAAAGGGGGATCAGCGCTTCAGCGCGAGTTGGCCGGTGCGGGCAAGTTCGACGATGCCGAAGGGCTCGAGCAGGCCGAGGAACGCGGTGATTTTTCCTTCGTCGCCGGTGACCTCGATGATGAGCGTCTCGGCGGTGAGCCCGACAGTCTTGGCGCGGAACACCGCGGCGATCTGGAGCAGCTCGGCGCGCGTGCGGGAGTCGGCGCGGACTTTCACGAGGACGAGTTCGCGGGCGACCGCCTGGCCTTCGCTGAAATCAGCGACCTCGACGACGTTGACCAATTTGCGGAGCTGTTTCGTGCAGAGGCTGAGCGCGGATTCGTCGCCTTTGAGAACGATGGTGATGCGGGAAAGCGAAGCGTCGTGCGTGGGGGCGACGTTGAGCGAGTCGATGTTGAAGCCGCGTCCGGAGATGAGGCCGGTGACGCGCGCGAGGACGCCGAACGTGTTCTCAACGAGGACGGAGATCGTGTGTCGCATAAAAGTTTTTTTGAAAGGGATGGTGGACGCTGAGGGACTCGAACCCCCGACACCCTCGGTGTAAGCGAGGTGCTCTAACCAACTGAGCTAAGCGTCCGAGCCGAGGGGCCAGCAAAGCGGGCGGGCAGCATGGGTGACAAGGAATTATTCACCGGCGGCGTTTGGTTGAATGTGGCAGCTCGAATCAGACGGTCCCGGCGACGGCCTTCGGTTTAAGCCAGCCTTCGCGGGCCATGAGCTCGGCGTTTTGGAGGGCGTTGAGCGCGGCGCCCTTCCAGAGGTTGTCGCCGCTCACCCAGAGGGACAGGCCGTTGTCGAGCGCGGTGTCCACGCGGATGCGGCCGACGCCGCACTTCACCTGCCGGGTGAAATCGAGCGGCGTGGGATAAAGCTGCTTCGCGGGATCATCGACGAGTTGCGCGCCGGCAAATGCCGCGATGGCCGCGCGCGCTTCCTCGACGGAAACGGGGCGCTCGAACTCGGCGTTGATCGCGACCGAATGCGCCTGCACGACGGGCACGCGCACGCAGGTCGAGGAAACCTTGAGCGCGGGCAGGCCCATGATTTTGCGGCTCTCCTGCATCATCTTCGTCTCTTCGCCGGTGTAGCCGTTCGGGCCGAAGGTATCGACCTGCGGGATGACGTTGAACGCGATCTGATAGGGATAAATTTTACGCGTGATCGCATCGCCCTTCACGTGCGCCTGCACCTGCGCCTCGAGTTCGTCCACGGCGTCGGTGCCCGTGCCGGAAACCGATTGGTAGGTCGCGGCAAAATAGCGTTTCAGACCGAACTTCACGTGCAACGGCCACAGCGCCATCAGCGTGACCGCCGTGGAGCAATTCGGGTTGGCGATGATGCCCTGATGCGTGCGCAGCGCCTCGGGGTTAATCTCGGGAATCACGAGCGGCACCGCCGGGTCCAGGCGAAACGCCGAACTCTTGTCGATGACGAGACAGCCGGCCTTCACCGCGTCGGGGGCGAGCGCCTTCGTGATCGCGCCATCGGTGGCGAAGAACGCCACGTCGACATCGCCAAACACGCCGGGCTTGGCCTCTTCGACGGTGTATTTCCGGCCGGCGCACTCGATGATTTTGCCCACCGACCGGGCCGAGGCGAAGAGCCGCAGCGCGGCGATGGGGAAGTTGCGGGCATGCAAGAGCGAGAGCAGCTCTTGACCGACAGCGCCCGTCGCGCCGACGATACCGACAGTGAAGGATGGTCTATTATCCATGGAAACGAGTTGGGAGTTGGTCACGAAAACGTGTTCCCGCCTCGGCATCAAGCCCGCAGACCGGGCCCTCGTCGTGCGCATCGGCACAGCGACCCTGCAATTTTACCGGCACGGCGCGCTCGTGAAAAGCTACGCCGTCTCCACCTCGAAACGCCCTCCGTCCAACGTGAAAAACTCCCTCGGCACGCCGCGCGGCCTCCACGAGATCGCCGAGCGCATCGGCGCCGGCCAGCCGCCCGGGATGGTCTTCAAGTCCCGCGTCTCCACCGGGCGACACTTCAACGAACTGCCCGATGCCTCGGCCAACGACAATCTCATCACGAGCCGCATCCTCTGGCTGCGCGGACTGGAGCCGGGCGTGAATCTCGGCGGCGACGTCGATACCTACGACCGCTACGTTTATATCCACGGCACGAATCAGGAAAACCGCATCGGCGGCCCGCTCAGCGCCGGCTGCGTGCTGATGCGCAACCTCGACATCGTCGAGCTCTACGACGACGTGCGCGCGGGCGATCAGGTCTTGATCGCGGACTGAAAACCGGGCCAAGCCCACGGCCCGTCCCTCCTGTAATTTCCCATGAAACGCTTTTTTATCCTCTGCCTTGTCACGTTGGGATTGTCGGGCTGCGGCGAGGACCAAGTCGGCCATCCCCTCGTGCAGGAGGGCGACATTTTGTTTCAATCGCTGCCGCACAATCCGCTCGTCGACGTGATCGAGGGCTCCACCCATTCGCCCTATTCCCACTGCGGGATGGCGCATCGCACAGCCCGCGGCTGGTTCGTGATCGAGGCCATCGGCCCGGTGAAGGAGACGCCCTTGGCCGAATGGATCACGCATGACCGCGACCGCCATTTTTCCATCTATCGCTTGCGCGCGGCCTATCGCTCGCGGATTCCCGACATCGTGAAAGCCGCCCAAGGCTACCTCGGTCGTCCTTACGACCTGCGCTACGAGTTCGATGACGAAAAAATCTACTGCTCCGAACTCCTCTACAAAGCCTTTCGCCAAACCTGCGGCGAACCCCTCGGCATCCTGAAAAAACTGGGCGAACTCGATTGGAAACCCTACGAAAAAACCATCGTCAACCTCGAGGGTGGTCCTGTGCCGCTGGAGCGTTTGATGATCACTCCACGCGCGCTGTCCGAAGCCGCCCAGCTCGAGTGCGTGACGAAAGACGCGCGCTAATCGGGTTGGATCGCGGACGGAAATGACGCTCGGGCGCGCGCTCATTCCGCGACCCGCAAATTCCGCTCGCACCGGTGCGCCCGCTCGCTTCCCCTCGCCCACTCTCATGCGTTTCGCCCTGCTCCTCGCCGTCCTCGGACTCAGTGCCCTTTCCGCGCCGGCGCAGCAGCGGCCCGTCTTGCAGCCCGGCGAATCTTTCGCCTATCGCGTGGGCTGGGGCCTTTTTTATGGCGCGGGTGAAATCAAGATCGCGGCGGATTTGCCGGCCGGCCAGCCCGGGCGCCTGCGCGTGCGCACCACCACCCGCACGCGCGGCCTCGCCCACTCGATCTACGAATTCGAAGCCGCCGCCGAATCCATTTTCGACCTGGCCACCGGGCGACTGCTGTTCATTTCGGAAAAAAGCTCCGCCGAGACGAAGCATACCGAGACGAGGCGCACCTTCGATTATCAGGAACACTCGTTCCGCTATACCGACACGCTCCGCCCCGAGCGCTCCCGCGCGTTGCCGCTCCCGTCCGGCGAGCCGCTCGATCTCATCACCAGCCTCCTGCAAACCCGCACGTGGAATCTCCCCCTCGGCGGCCACCGCGATGTCCTCGCTGTGTTCGACGACGAACTCTACGAACTCACGGTTTACGCCGAGCGCTATGAGGAAATCACCACCTCGCTCGGCACTTTCAACACGCTCGTGCTCGTGCCCAGGATGGAAAAAGGCCCGCCGAAGGGCATGTTCAAGCGCGGCTCCACCGTGCGCGTCTGGATCTCGCAGGACGAACGCCACCTGCCCGTGCGCTTCAAGGTCGATTTCAAGTTCGGCGCGGGCACCGCCACGCTTACGCAGTATGAACCGCCCGCCCCCCCCGTGATCGCGGACCATGCACCGGTTCCTCATCCTTAGAGGCGGCGCACTGGGCGATTTTATCGTCACGATGCCCGCGCTCGCCGCCCTTCGCTCGCGCTGGCCGAATGCGCGCATCGAGCTCGCCGGCAACGCCACCGCCGCCCAGCTCGCCCTCTTCTCGCGCAGCCTGGTCAACGCCGTCCACTCGCAACACGAGGCCCGCTGGGCCGCGCTCTATGCCGGGGCGCCGCTCTCGCCCGATTTCGCCGCGTGGCTGGCGAGTTTCGATCTCGTGCTCAGCTACTGGCCCGACCCCGCCGGCG
>JANYBX010000423.1 GCA_025360615.1 Opitutia bacterium | reverse complement strand
GCACGGAGGCCCGCCCGCTCTGGCCCGCGGACTGCACTCCGAAACGCGTGCTCATCACCGGCGGCGCGAGCTGCCCTGATGGGATTATTCAACAAGTCATCACGCGCATAAATTCATTCTTCCCGCCGGCCCAGCTTCGCGGGATCGGCGACGTGCTACACGACTTGGAACAATCAGGCTGATGCCGCCGGCTTGGACGCGGTGTCTTTCTCGCGCTTCGTCCACACCACGAGCCAGCACCAGAAAAACGCGCTCACGATCAACGTGCCGGGCAGCGCCCAGAGCACCGCGCGTTGCAAGTCGCCCCAGCGGTCCGACAGGTAGCCCACGAACTTCGGCGACCATAAATCACCGAACAAATGGATGGAGAAAATCGACGCCGCCACCGCGCTCGCCCGCATCCGCACCGGCACCGTTTCAAGAATGAGCGTGTTGAGCGGGCCGGTGCAGAGGAAGAGACAGAACATCGACGCCGCCAGCGCCGCCTTCGCCAGCACGAGGTCTTGCAGCGTAAACGCGGCAAACGCCGCCGGCACCGCCGTGATGGCGCTCAGCGCGAGCACCCACGCGTAGCCAGTCCCCGTTTTCCGCTGCCACGCGGTCGCCAGATAGCCGCCACCGAGGGTCGCGAGCAGGCCCATGACCACCATGGACAGCCCGAAGAATTTGCCCGCCGCAGCAAGTTCCATGTGGTGCACGCGCACGAGAAACGACGGCGCCCAAAACGAAAATCCGCCCATCGCAAACGTCTGCGCAATGTAGCCGAGGATCACGAGCACGTAGCTGGGGAACTTGAAAAGTTCGAGATACGACCGCCAGCCCACCGGAGCGGTCCCCTGTGCCACCGCAGATGCTTCGGGATCGGACGCACCGCGCGCCGGTTCGCGCAGAAGAAAGAGCACGAACGCGAGCAACAGTCCCGGATAGCCCGCGAACAAAAACGCGGAGCGCCAGCCGTGCTCCACGGCGATTTTACTGCCCAGCAGGAAGCCCAGTGCCGAGCCGATGGGGATCGCGAGGTAGAACCACGAGATGGCGTTGTTGCGTTTCCTCGGCGGAAATAAATCAGCGATCCAGCCGGGGCTGATCGTGCCGAAGCTCGCCTCGCCGAAACCGACCAACACGCGGAAACAGATCAGCATGACGTAGGCGTTGGCGTGGCCCGAGAGCAGCGTGCCGAGACTCCAGACAAACACCCCCGCGGCGATGAGCCAGCGGCGCGGCAGCCGGTCGCCGAGGTAACCGAAGATCGGCGACGTGAGAAAATACCCGAGCATGAATGCCGTGCCGATCGTGCCGGCTTGCTCATCACCGAGATGAAGTTCCGCTTGCAACGGCGGCAGCACGGCGGCGAGCAACTGGCGGTCGAGGTAGTCGAGCAGGTTGAGCCCGGTGAGAACAACGAGGGAGGCGACGGGCCAGGCGGGCTTGTTCTCGTTCACGCCGGATCAGCAAACGCGGGCGGCGCGCGTTGAAAAGGCTGAAAATAAAAAAAGGCCGGGCGTTTTCGCCCGGCCGGTTGGGAAAGCGTGCGGCGATCAGTCGCGAAACGGCTTCCCGTTCCGCTCGGAGCCAAAGCGCTCCACTACGAAATCAGGATAATCTTGAATGCGAATTAGAAACGGAAGGTCAGGCCGCCGCGAAAGCCGTTGAGACTGTTGAGGTCGATCTTCGTGGTGTATTTGGCGTCGCCGTTGGCGACCGTCTGATCGTAGCTGCCGTTGGCCTGATAGATCGCTCCGAAATAGAAACCCGTGCGCTCCGTAAGATCGAAATTCAAGGTGGCGTCGGCGTAGTAACCGGGAAGCAGGCGGCTGGTGCCGTCGGAGAGGATCGCCGTGATGTCAGCGCCGATTTCCGGCGTGTAGGTTTCCGTGACCGTGTAGGTCGAGCCAGAATAAACGAGCGTGGGGCCGGCGCTGAACTCGGCGCGGAACCGCGTGAGAAATGGCAGCGAGATCGAGGGACCGGCGCGAAACGTGTAATACGCGCCTTTCATCTTCCACCGGTTAAAGACGCTGGTTGAATCGTTTTTGGTTAAAATTGAGCTTCGGTCCAGGGGCACATTGCCGAGCAGCGTCGTAGTATCGACGGCGATCGTTCCGGTGGTGCCGTCGGAATTGGTTACCGTCGTCGTCCCGCTCGACGGGGCGGAATAGGGAGCCGTGGGCGCGATTTCCCCAAAGAGATTGTACGTGTCGTTATAGGACGTGAGGTCCGATTTCACCCGACCGCTCACTTTCGCGCCGAGGTCGTTCATGCTTATGCCGGCAACGATGCTCCAATCGAAACGTTTCCAGAGTTTACCCATCTCATAGGTCACAAAAAGCTCCATGCCGACCGTGCCGGCCATATCCTTGGAGCGGATCGTCTGATCCACAACTTGGGCGGTGTAAGTGTGAAAAGTGAGGAGGCCGTCGGTCGTGATCTGCCGGCTGTCGGAGTAAACCCAATTATTGGTTTTGCCATCGTTGGGCACGGGCACGGAGACCGAAGTGCCGTCGCCGTTGTCCACAGTCGTGGTGCGGGTGTCGCGGCCCACGCCGCCGTCGTGATAGGAGCGACCCGTGGCGGTGCCGGTCGCGGCACCGGTGTTTTCGCCGGAGGAAACTCGGCCGCCGCCAAAGAAAGACGACTTGGGGCCGCTGATGTAGCGCGAACCAAAGTGGAGGACGGATTTCGGGACGTAGATATATTCGTCGAGATTGGAAAAATCAGGAATCTCCACCGGCGGCGGACCTTGTTTCTCGTCTTGGGCGCGCAGCGCGACGGCGGAAAGGGCACACAGGGAAAGGACCAGGCGGAAAGGTTTCATTCAGGGAGTCGTTCGTCTTGGGACGGCGGTTCGATGGGATTGTTGCAAAAATCTCAGGGGGCGCGGCGGAACACGTCAACGCGCGATTGCGGACGTGAAGTTCGGCCCGCGCCGCTCATTCCCGGAACTCGTCGCGCTCGCGCGCGGCGGCGTCTTCGGCGGCGAGTTTGGCAGCGGCGACGGGGTCGAGGCGGGCCTCGGCTTCGCGCAGCCGGCGCTCGCGCACGCGGAGGTCGTCCGTGCGCTGGTCGAGCTGGATGTCTTTCTCCTGCTGACCCTGCACCTTTTCGAAGAGGATGGTTTCGCTCTCCTCCAGAAACTGCTCGCGCTCCCGGATGGCTTGGCGCACCTCGTGAATGCTGGTCTGCTGGCGCTCGAGTTCGGAGCGGAGTTGTTCGAGGGCGGCTTTTTCCTCGGCCGAGATCGGCGCGGAGGCGGCACTCTGGCGCGAGGCCGCAAGCAATTTTTCGCGCGCGAGCAGGAGGGCTTCGAATTCGTAGAGCTGGCGGACGTGCTCGGAGAGTCGGTTCTCGGTTTCACCAATCATGCGTTCACGTTCGGCGAGCTTCAGCTCGAGGTTGCGCAGCGAGTGCTCGAGGTCGGCGATCTGGGAATTCTCCAGCCGGCGCGGGACGCCGAAGGGCGAGCGGGTGGCCGACACGATGGCCTTGATCGATTTGCGGGCGGCCACCGATGCCTCGGAAAGGTCGATCGGCGGCCGGGTGAGTCCATGACGGCGCGGCAGAGCCAGAACCGGTGGCGTATAGCCTGGGCGCTGGGCGGGGAACTTGATTTCAGAATCGTCCATGGGTTTTCACGCGGTGTCCGGCACCGCAGCAAAATCTCAACTACCAGTCGGGCTCGCTGCCGCAAGACTACTTCTTAAAGAGGCGGGCCAGCGCGCTGAAGAAGCCGCCCTTAGGCGTGGCGCGGCCGGAGGTCTTGGGGGTCTCCACGACGATGAGCGCGGCCGCCTTTTGCTCGAGCTCGGGGTCGCCGAGCACTACGAAATGGCGGGCCAGCAGCGTCGGCGAGGCCGCATCGCGGAGCAGGATCGCATACTCATCCGCAAACCAGGCCTGCGCCGCTGCGGCATGCGCGGCGGGATCAGCGGCCCGGGTGGCGTGGGCGAGCGCTTCGACAAGGTGAATCTCGTGCGCTCCCGGGCGCAGGGGCAGCATGGCCGCGAGGCCGGCTTCGTCCACGTGAGCGAGGGCATTGAGCAATTTCCGGAAATCTCCGCCGACAATCACGTTTTGCGACATGGCCTGCGCAAACGCGGCGAACGCGCCGAGCGTGGTGATCTCTTCCAGTTGGCAGAATTTGAGCGTTTCCGGACCCATCATGGTGAGCGTGATCGGAAAATTTTCGGGGATGCCGAGTCGCACCATGGTTTTCAGGAGGGCGTTGTCGCGGCCGGAGGCCTCGGCCATCTCTCCGAAGGGACTGTCGAAAGCGAGCGTCTCGCGGAGGATCGAAACGAGCTGGTCGAACTTTTCCGCGGGCAGACCTTTGAGGGCGAGCAGGTCGATCACTTCTCCACTGGAGAGGTCCACGTATTTGGCGGGCGTCTCATCCTTGCCCTTGATGGGCCAGTCGGCGCCATCGAGGTTTTGCGCGAGGCTGGTCAACTGCGTGTCCAGCATGATCGACTCGGAAAAAGCTTTGCGAACTTGGTCCCATTCCTTGGCAGAATCGAGCGGAGAGAGCATGGCGGGAGGGCGGGGTTGATGACGTGAGAGTGGCAGACGCAGGCTCGGTTCAGGTGGCGGCGGCGGGATTTTGCTGGATGAGTTCCGTGGCGAGCTTGCGATAGTCGTTGATGACGTTGTCGGAGCCGGCGCCGACATCAGCGCCCTCGACGCTCACCAGCGCCACCGGCAGACCGAGCGCCACGGCGCGGCGGACGATCATTGCATCGCGGATCTGCGTGTTGAAAATCTTGGCGGTGGCGGCCACCCGTTTGGCGGCGCGAAATTGATTCATGCGAAGCTGCATTCGCATTTTCGGGACCTCAATGTCGACGCCGGTCTTGATCGAGTTGAAGATCACGCCCTGCACCTGGGCCGGCACACCCATGGAAAATTTGCGGAAGCTCGCGGAGAGCTGATGGAACTTGTGCAGCTTTTCCGCAAGCAGGGTGAACCCGATCAGGCTGAGGGCATCGGGGTTGGCGGGCACATAAATTTCGTTCGACGTGAAGATGCCGCACTGCGATGCGCGGAGGATGTTTGGCGGACAGTCGAACAGGATGAAGTCGTAGTTTTTTTCGATCGTCGCGACTTGCTCGGAAAATTGCAGATACGCCGGGCGCTTCGGATCGCCGGCGTATTCGCTTTCCAGTTCCACCAAGTTAAAGGTGGTGGGAACCAGATCCAGGCCGGGCAGAAGTTTTTCGCCGTTCTTCCCCTCGACGACGTCCTTGATGATGAGATCCTTCACCTGCACTTGGCCGGGATCGAAGATCGAGAAGATCGCGCCGACGCCATCGGTGTTGATTTTATTCCAGCGCTCGAGCTTGAGGAGCCAGATGCTCGCGTTCGACTGCGTGTCGAAATCAAACAGCAAAACCCTTTTGCCTAGCTTGGCGAGGGCTGCGGCGGTGTTGACGATGAGGGAGGTTTTGCCAACGCCACCCTTGTAGTTAATGAAGCTGATTTTGCGGGCCATTCGAAAGGTAGTAACTAATAGACGAGAGGTAAATCGTCCGGGTCAAGATGCGAACCCCCACCCTCTCCGCCAGTAAAAAACCTACGGCAAAACTTTTAACCATCCTTTCGCCGCCCCTGCAAAAGCCTCTCATCTGCACTATTGGAACATCCTCTTCGCGTTTATAGGCACCGCCGTAAAACGGTGGGCAATCTCCGCGCGCGGCGAGCAACATCCTTGACTGCCCTTCGCACCGGGGTGAAAACCCGCGCGCTTCGCCTCCCCTTATCCCCACTGGCAAACCGTGAATCGCCTGCCCTTTCGCTGGAAGCTCACGCTTCTCATTCTTCTGGTCTGCACCATC
The DNA here is from genome assembly GCA_025360615.1 of Opitutia bacterium. GTDB lineage: Bacteria > Verrucomicrobiota > Verrucomicrobiia > Opitutales > Opitutaceae > Tous-C4FEB. The sequence goes on along the minus strand of JANYBX010000423.1, from coordinate 3,410 downwards.
TCGCTCGGCGTTTCCTTCGTGGGATTTTATCTCTACGATGGCATCCGCTTTCGCGATGAACTCGAACGGCGGATCGAATCCACCAAGCGCCTCCTGCTCGAAAACGCCGCCACCTCCTTCGAGCGGAATCCCGAGGCCATCAAGTTTCCGGTACAGATGCTAACTGCGGAACGCGAGATCGTCGCCGCCGCCATCTATTCCGCCGACGGTCGCCTGCTCGCAAAATACATCAAGGAAGGATCATCCGAATTCATCCCTCCGCCTCAGCGCTTCCAGAATTTGTTCAACACGGATCGCACCATCGTGCTCGCCCCGATTCGCAAGGGCAACGTCACCCTCGGCACGCTCTTCATCAAGGCCGACCCCAGCATCGTCTCCGATGCTCACGTCGGCAACCTCGTCCGCGGCGCGGGCGGCATCCTTCTCATCTCGACCCTCTTCGCGCTGGTCGTCGCCTACTTTCTCCAAGGCCGGATCTCCAAGCCCATCACGCTCCTCGCTTCCGCCGCGCGCACCGTCGCGGAACGCCAGGACTACACTGTCCGCGTGCCCCAGTCCTCCACCGACGAAATCGGCACGCTCATCGCCTCTTTCAATTCCATGCTCGGCACCATCGAGCAACGTTCCGCCGATCTCCAGGCGGCGAAAATTTCCGTCGAGGAAGCCAACAAGAATTTGGAGAAAAAAGTGCAGGAACGCACCGCCGAGCTCGGCAGCGCCCTCATGACCGCGCGCGAAGCCAGCCACGCCAAAAGCTCCTTCCTCGCCAAGATGAGCCACGAGCTCCGCACCCCGCTCAACGCCATCATCGGCTACAGCGAGCTTCTCTCCGAGGACTCCGAGGAGGAACACGTCAAATCCGACCTCAATAAAATCCTCAGTGCCGCCCGGCACCTCCTCGGCCTCATCAACGACGTGCTCGACCTCTCCAAAATCGAGGCCGGTAAAATGGATCTCTACATCGAGCCGCTCGACCTGTGGACCGTCATCCAAGAGATCAAAGGCATCATCGCCCCCCTCTGCGACAAACAGGGCAACGCCCTCGTCGTCGAATGCTCCGAGAACATTGGCACCATCAGCGCCGACGCCACGAAGCTCCGCCAAATCCTCCTCAACCTCCTCAGCAACGCCAACAAGTTCACCGAGAGCGGCCGCGTCATTTTCAAGGTCACCCGCGCCCCCCTCGCCGGCGAAGACTGGCTCCAAATCGACATCTCCGACACCGGCATCGGCATGACGCAGGAACAAATCGGCCGCCTCTTTCAAGCCTTCACGCAAGCCGACGCGTCCACCGCCAGCAAATACGGCGGCACCGGCCTCGGCCTCGCCATCTGCCGTCAGTTCGCCCGCATCATGGGCGGCGAAGTCACCGTTACCAGCGAGTCCGGCAAAGGCTCGACTTTCACCCTCCGCATGCCGGCCAAAGTCCGCCGCCCCAAAGTCGCCTCCTCTCCCGGCACTGCGCCCGCCACCCCTGCGAGCCCCAGCAAACTTTCCTCCGAAATCCTCGTCATCGACGACGACGAAAGCGTCCACCGCGCCCTCGTCAAAATTCTCGAACCCGAAGGCTTCACCATCATCACCGCCAAGACCGGCGAACAAGGCCTCCGCTTCGCGCGCGAACGTCACCCCCGGCTCATCGTGCTCGATATCCTGATGCCCGACATGGACGGCCTCTCCATTCTGGCCGAACTCAAAAAGCACCCCGCCCTCGCCAGCATTCCCGTCGTCCTCCTCACGATGACCGACGACAAGGAAGCCGGCTTCGCCCTCGGCGCCTCCGCCTTCATCACCAAACCCATCGACGACGACCAACTCCTCGCCGCCATTCAACATCACAAAGCTTCCGCCGACGGCCGCCACGCCCTCGTCGTCGAGGACGATCCCCATCAACGCGACCTCGTCCTCCGCATGCTTGAAAAGGAAGGCTGGGAAACCGAGTTCGTCGTCAACGGCGCCGAAGGCCTCGAAGCCGTCGCCTCCCGCCAGCCCGCGATCATCCTGCTCGATCTCCTCATGGCCGAGATGGATGGCTTCGAGTTCCTCACGCAGCTCCGCGCCAACCCCGACTGGAAACTCATCCCCGTCGTCGTCATCACCTCGATGGATCTCACCAGCGATGTCCGCGCCCGCCTCCAAGGCCGCGTCGATAATATTTTCCAAAAAGGCCGCTACTCCCGCGACAGTCTCATCCGGCAGATTCGCGACAGCGTTGGCCTCAACACCGCCGACCGCCTCACCCGTTCGCCCTTCAAAAACCAATAACTCCCATGGCGAAAATTCTCCTCGTCGAAGATAACGAAATGAACCGCGACATGCTCTCGCGCCGTCTCGAGCGCCGCGGCTTCACCGTCATCATCGCCGTCGATGGCAGTGTCGGCATCGCGAAAGCCCGCAGCGAGGCGCCCGATCTCATTCTCATGGACATGAGTCTCCCCATCATCGACGGCTGGGAAGCCACCCGCCAACTCAAGGCCGATCCCGCCACCGCGAAAATTCCCGTCATCGCCCTCACCGCCCACGCGATGGCCGAAGACCGCGAAAAAGCCCTCGGCGCCGGCTGCGATGATTTCGACACCAAACCCGTCGAACTCACCCGCCTCCTCGGGAAAATCGACGCCATGCTCAAGACCCCGCCGGCCGCGAAGCCATGAGCGAGCCGCCCCTCCCCGGCGATTTCAAGCCCTACACGGCCGCGCCTTGGCCGGTCAGCCACCCGTTGTCCTCCGGCACGCCCTTCGACGATAACGCCGGTCCCAGCGATTTCGAAACCCTCTCGAAACTCCGCCACGCCCTCCGCACGCCGCTCAACCAAATCATCGGCTACACCGAGATGCTGCTCGAGTCCGTCGAGGAAAAATCCTCCCCCGGCCTCTTCCGTGATCTCAAAAAAATCCACACCGCCGGCGGCCAGCTCCTCGCCCTCCTGAACGACGCCCTCGCCCCGTGGAAAATCGAGACCGGCAAAATCGACCTCGCGAGCATGCGGCGCGAGATGCTCGTGCCGCTCAACTCCATCATCGGCTACAGTGAACTTTGCGCCGAGGACGCCCTTCTCGCCACGATGCCCATCGTCGCCGATGACCTGAGGAAAATCCGGCAGGCGGCTCTCAATCTCTGCAAGCTCATCGAGGGCGATTCCGATCTCGGCCACATCGTCATCGGCGGTTCCGGCGCCACCCACCCCAACCCGGGCCACGCCGCCGAGGCCATGCTGGGCCCCGCGCCCGCGCCCGCCCTGCCCTCCGCGCCCTTCTTCGATTTTCTCGGCCTCGAGAAACCCCAGCCCGTCACCGGCCGCATCCTCGTCGTCGATGACGACCGCATGAACCGCGAGATGCTTTCGCGCCGCCTCATCAAGATGGGCTACAAAGTCCGCGAGGCCGCCAACGGCTATCTCGCCCTCGAGG
>JANYBX010000418.1 GCA_025360615.1 Opitutia bacterium | reverse complement strand
TTCGCGAGGGGCCGGCGGCGGCGGGAGCGATCGCAGCAGCGGCGAGTGCGAGGGCGGAGGCGAAGACGGGGACGTCGAGTTGCCAGTCGGTGAGGGAGAACACCGCGTAGCCAAGCAGCGCGAGAGACGCAGCGCGGGCGGGGGCGGAATTGAAGGCGGCGCGGAGGAGGAGTGCGCAGAATATCAGAGCGGCCAGTGCGCCGAGGGTGCCGAAATCGGCGAGGAGCTGGAGCGGGGTGTTGTGGAGTTGGAGGACGTTTTCGACACCGCCGGAGAGGAGGTGGCGCACGTGGGGATAGGCGAGCGGGGTCGAGCCGGCGCCCCAGCCGAGGAGCGGGCGTTCGGTCGCCAGCTCAAGGCCGGTTTCGAGCATAGCGGAGCGCTGGTCGTTGCTCTTGCGGAGCACGGCGGAGGCGCGCTCGCCGGTGAGGAGCGCGCGCGTTCGGGGGTGGAAATAAAAGAGCGCGGCGAGGGCGACGAGCGCGCTGAGACCGATGAGCCAGAGGCGGAGCTTGAGCGCGCGGGCGATCGCGGGCACGTGAACAAGCGCGAGCACCACGAGCCCGATCAATCCGCCGCGGCTGCCGCTCGTGAAGAGCAGCGCGAGCGCGAGCAGGCCGGCGAAAAGCCACGCGGCGCGACGCAGGCCGGTGTGGGCGAGAGCCAGCGAGCCGAACACCGGCAGCATGAGCAGGGCGAGGCCTGCGGTGTAGTTGGCATGGCCGAGCGGGTAGGGATTGCGCGAGGTGAACAGTTGCTCACGCCAGCGCTCGTCAAGCCCGCGGGACCAGAGCAGGCAGCTCACGACTGCGACCGCGGCGAAGCACAGCCCGGCACCGGTGAGCAGCCGATGGAGGCGGGCCTCGCGCTCGGCGGGGTCGAAGTTCAGCCAGTCGAACGCGACGAAAAACAGGGCGAGAGCAGAGAGCAACGGCGCGCTCCAGAGGAGCGACGGTCCGCGCCACGGGCTCGCGAGAGCGGAGAGCAGGATCGAGAAAATCGCGAGCAGGGCGGTGGCGCACCACGCGGACGTGGGAAAAATAAAAAGTTGGCGCGAGTCGAACAGCCGCAGCGTGAGCAGGAGCGGTGGCACGCTGCACGCGATCAGATAGGCGCAGGACCACGGGGCGGCATACATGCGCGTGGCTCCGGGGCTCGCGAGGGTGATGAGCGCGAGCGAGATGAGGCCGAGGGTGACGAGTCCGCGCGAGAGGAGGCGGGCGGAATCGGTGGGGCGCGTCATCGCTCAGATGAGAGGGGCGCGAGGCGGGGCGGGCAAGCTGGGAGGACGCGCGGTGCGATAGAGGCAGCGCGCTCGCGGCCTACTTTTTATAGTGGTCGGCGGCGGGCTGCTTGAGCGCGGCGGTGGCGAGGCGATACCAGCGTTTCTCGGTGCGGCGCCAGGCGGGACCGGCCTTGCGGAAGCGGGTGCGGATTTCCTGAAAGAGCGCTGAGGCTTCGGATTCGCGGCGCGTGGCGCGGAGGGTGTTGGCTAAAAAATAGCGCGGCTCTTCGCCGACGTAGCGTTCGGCGGCGGTGCGCAGCTCGGTCTCCGCTTCAGCGTAGCGCTGGGCGCCGAGGAGCGCGCGGCCTTGGAGGAGGGCGACGTCGAGGGCGAGCATGCGATCGGCGCGGGTGTTGATCTTAGCGAGGAGTGCGAGGGCTTCGTCCCAGTGGGAGAGCTCGATGGCGTAGCGGGCCACCTCGGCGAGGGTGTGCGGGTCGTCCTTGAAAACTCCTGACAACGCCTCGGCGGCCACGGCGTGCGCCTCGGCGGTCTGGCCGGCGTCGGAGAGTTCCTCCGCGAGGGCGAGGCGGGTTTTGACGGTGGGCGTTTCCTCCAGCGTGGCGCGGGCATCGCGGATGCGCCACGAGCGGGGTTTCAGGCGCGCGAAGAGACCGCTGCCACCGGAGGAGCGGCGTTCGGGGAGGAGTTCGACGAAAAAATAAACGATGCCACCGATGAGCGGCGCGCTGAACAAGACCCAGAACCACCAATAGGGCCGGCCGGTTTTGAGGACGTGAACCATGAGGCCGATTTGCACGAGCCACGCGAGTTTCGTGAGGACCGCGAGGGGCATCCAGTCGTTGGAAATAAAATCGAGGATCGCGGGCATGTCAGGGGTGGGCGAGAGAGCCGGAGGGGGGCGGAACGGGCTGTGTGATGCGCGAGGGGGCAGGGCGTCGCAAATAAATTTGCTCCCACGGGGAACGGGCGGGCAGCTTTGGACGTATGTCATCCGAAGTCGCGCCGGTTAAAAAGAAGCTCCCATGGCTGCCGCTCGCGGTGGTGGCGGCGGTCGTGGCCGTGGGCGCGCTGTGGGTCGCGCGCGAGGTCGGGATGGCGGAAATTTTGCGGCGTTCGCACGCGCTGGTGGACGGAGGAATGGCGTTGATCCGCGGGGCGGGACCTTGGGCGTTTTTTACGGCGTCGGCGTTGTTACCGGCGGCAGGCGTGCCGATGCTGACGTTTGCGCTCACGGCGGGCCCGGTGTTTGGGGAAAAGCTCGGGATGGGAGTTGTCGTCTTGCTCTCCGAGGTGGCGTTGATCGTGAACATGGCCGTGACCTACGCACTGGCGCGCCGCGCGCTGCGCCCGCTGCTGGAGAAGCTGATGACGCGCCTGGGTTATAAACTGCCCGAGGTAGATGCGGACAACGTGAACGATCTGGTGATGCTGCTGCGCCTGACGCCGGGCATCCCGTTTTTCGTGCAGAACTACATGCTCGGATTGGCGGAGATGCCGTTCGCGAGATACATGTTTATCTCGATCGTCATCGCGTGCCCGCAGAACGCCGCATTCGTGCTTTTCGGCGACGCCTTGGTGAACGGGAAGGGGAAAATGGTGATGCTCGCGGGCGGATTGCTGGCGGCGGCGGCGGTGGCCACGCGGATCGCGCGCAAACATTACTTGAAGAAAAAAGCGGCGGCATGAATCCCACGTGGCCGAGCCGCAACCAAGTGAATCAAGGCAGATTTAACCGCTAATCTTCGCTAATTTAAATCCACGAACCCATCCCCCGGCATCGCGCTTCGCCGATGAGGCGAAGCACGCACGCCATCATCCCCTCCACTTGATTTCTGAAAATTAGCGAAGACTAGCGGTTTCAAAAGGCTTGGAAAATATGCCCGCACAAAACCCCATGTTAGCATGAAGGAGGAAACGTTTTTTTCCACGACCGCAGCGGATGATCGCGTGGAGTCGGTGAGCGAATTCACGCGGCGGGTGAAGACGCTGCTCGAGAGCGGCATCGGGCTCGCCTGGGTGCGCGGGGAAGTCTCGAACGTGCGGGCGCAGGGGAGCGGGCATGTTTATTTTTCGCTGAAGGACGCGGGCGCGCAGGTGAGCGCGGTGCTGTTTCGCGGCGATGCGCTGCGGCAGACGGTGAAGTTGCGCGACGGCTTGCAAGTCGTGGTGCTCGGCGAGGTGAGTGTCTACGAGGCGCGCGGGCAGTATCAGCTGATCGTGCGCGCGATCGTCGAGGATGGCGTGGGGAAATTGCAGCGCGAGTTCGAGGCGCTGAAGGCGCGGCTCGCGGCGGAGGGTTTGTTTGCGCCGGAGAAAAAACGGGAGATCCCGGCGATGCCGGCGACGGTGGGATTCGTGACGTCGCCGACGGGCGCGGCGGTGCAGGATTTTGTGCGGATTCTTGTGCGACGCGGCTGGCGCGGGCGCGTGGTGGTGCTGCCGGCGAAGGTGCAGGGCGAGGGCGCGGCGGCGGAGCTGGCGGCGATGCTGGCGCTCGCGCAGGAGCTGGGAATTTTCGATTTGCTGGTGATCGGGCGCGGCGGCGGGAGCATGGAGGATTTGTGGGCGTTTAACGAAGAAGTGCTGGTGCGCGCGGTGGCCGCGTGCGCGGTGCCGGTGATTTCGGCGGTGGGGCACGAGATCGATTTCACGCTGTGCGATTTCGCAGCCGACGTGCGCGCGGAGACGCCCAGCGCGGCGGCGGAGTTGATCTCGAGCAAATTTGTCGCGTGCGCGGAGCGGGTGACGCGCGCGGGCGAAGCGATGACCGAGGCGTTGGAGCGAGCGGCGAGCGGGGCGCGCGAGCGGCTCGATCATGCGCGTTCGCGGCTGCGGCTGCTTTCGCCGGCGGCGCAGGTGGAGCAGGGATTTTTGCGGCTGGACGACTTGTCGAACCGGCTGGCGGCGGCGCTGCGCGATTCGACGCGGATGCGGCGGCAGGAGTTGAACGAGGTGCGCGCGGCGCTGGCGCGGGTGTCGCCGGAGTTTCGCGTGCAGACGGAGTCGCACCGGTTGCTGGCGCTGTGGAAACGATTGCAGGCGGCGAGCCCGGCGTCGGTTTTAAATCGGGGTTTTGTGATTATGCGCGACGCAGCGGGCCGGCCCGTCGCGCGGCGCGCGGGGGTGAAGGCGGGGCAGAAGCTCGCGGCGGAGTTTGCCGATGGCACGGTGCCGGTGCGGGCGGAATAATTATTTTAGCCGAAAACAAAAATCCTGATCTGCAATTCAGGTCCGTCGTGCGACGACGCGGTCTGGAGGATGGGACGCGCCGCGGATTTTCGCTCGGCACGCAGCGCGGTTTTGCGCGGTCAAATATAAATGAGTTATATGACACGATTATTTAATCAGCATTTTCGTTGCTACTGATTGCGGCGTTTGTCACCGACTCGACCCGCATTTATGGGACCCGCATTTTCGCTCTCGCCGACGGCATGCGCGTGGTGAACTACCTCGATGCGATCATGAATAACAAATACGCGCGCGTGCCAGAGAAACTCCGTGCGTGGCAAAGCGCCAGCCACGTGGAGCGCCCCGCCCAGCGGGAAAAGCCAGTGGCAGGTGTGGCAGGCCCCGCCAAACCGTAAACTCCAAGGTGCTGTAGACCCGACCGTCGGCCGGCTTCTTAAAACCGACCGGCGGTCGGTTCTAAAGAAGACCGGAAATCAGCCCTACAGTAGCCCCTACCTCACCCGTTCCTCATCAGTTTTAATCTTCTTATTATTATAATCTCTCAGAAATCGTTTCATGAAAACTCCACAAGCAAGTTTAATTCGATTATTTTTGGCCACGTTTATCTCGGCCACGCTTTGTTGTCCGCCTAGGCTTTCGGCTTGTGAAGACGACACGTATGATGAATGAGTGCAAGGCGACTGCGACACCGCTACAGGTTGCTGGATTGGCCACTACGACACTTTTGACTCTGTCACCGACGAATACATTTCTTCGGGAGACGATCAGCAAGATTGCACGGGTGACTGTTGTGCCGGAATCGACGGTGAAGGCGTGAATCCATTCCAAGTCTTCTCCGGCAACGTGACACGCAAGGTGCAGGATTTGGAGGTAAAGGGCGCGGCCCACGGCAAATTTGGATTTACCCGGCACCACAATACGATTGGACGAGAGGGTATCGCTTATTTTGGAGTGGGCGGAAGCTGGCGGCACAACTGGCAGTTCGATCTCGTCGAGCATCCCACCGGCGAAAACAGCCGCCCTGCGTTGGAACTGGTCTATCCGTCCGGTACGCGCCGTTATTTTGGCCCGCTTGCGTCCGGCGGCTGGGCCGCTGAAGCGCTGCATGCGGAAAAAATCAATGTGACCGTAGACGGCTTCGACATCACCACGGGGCAGGGGACACGAATGCACTTTGTCACAAAAACCTCCTCCGCTGGCAACCGGTATGAAATGCAGACGCTGACCGACACCTTCGGCCTCGCGACACATTTGGTTTACAACAGCCAGGGATACCTCACGCAAGTGACCGAGGCGGCGGGCCGGCAGCTTGTACTCGCTTACAAAACAGTTCCGTTCAAGCAAGGCCTTTGGACGCGGGTCGGCGCAATCCAGACGGTGCCTGCACCCAACCAGTGGATTGAATTGACAGTCACTCCAGTGCTGCAGACGAGTTCGACACAGTATATCCGCCTGCGGGCGCAGCAGGCGGGTGGATCGATCGATCTCGCCGAAATCCAATTTCTCTCCCCCTCCAATGCGGTGTTGCGCGGCACATTCACCGGTACGAACGATCAATCCGATAAGCCAATGACCACCGCAGCATTTTGCGATGGCAATCCTGCCACCGCTTCGCTGGGCATGCGGGTGTGCCTGCTCGACTTGGGCACCGGCGGGAAAGGTGCAGTGGGAAAAATTCGCGTCCTTGCCGCTGTTGGCAGGGAGAGTTCGTTGAATGGTGCGATCATCGAAGTGCTTCAGGCGAAGGACGGGGTGCGTACCGTGCTCGATCATGTGACCGGTAGCGATGGTCACACTGTAAGTTATGCGTATCAAACAGCGGTCGAGCCCGCCACTGGTTACGAATTTGCCGTGCTCAACCAAGCGCAATACGGCGATGGCACGGCGGCGCATTATAGCTACGACTGGGTGAAAAACGATCCCCGGCCTATCTTGCGGCCGCTACTGGTGGAAGCTGACGACGCGCGCTACGACGGCCCCGCCAAGCGCATTCGCTACGCCTATCACGATCAGCTCGGCATGATCCACCAGGAGATCAACCCCGCCACCGGCGGCGTTTACGCGAGTCTCGAACTCGATCCCGCCAATCCCGACAAGCGCACGGTCAACTATTCCGACTTGCGCTCGGTCAGCTATGTCGTGCCCAAATCGACCAATGGCCGGCCCACCGAGCGCACCGATGGCCTCGGCCGCAAGACCGCCTTCGAATACGCTGATGGCGGCGCGGGCCGGCTCGTTGCGCAAACCGACCACGTCGGTCGTCGAACCACTTTCACCTACGATGCCGGCGGGCGAGTGACTAGCCATCAACGCGACGCGAAAGTTATCCAACAACACACGTTCGACTCGGCCGGCCGAAAGTTGAAAACGACCGATCAATTCGGCAAAGAAACGTCCCTGGAACGCGATGGGAATGGCAGAGTTACCCTCGTTCATTCTCCCGATGGCACTGTGCATAATTTTACCTACGACGCGCTCGGCCGGGTTGTATCCTTCAGCCAAGTCGACGGCGGCCTCCATAAGTTCGTCTACGATACCCAAGGTCGGAAGGCCTCGTGGACCAACCCGCGTGGCGGCGTCACCCAGTATGGTTACGACACGGCGGGCCGCGTCATATCCGTAACTGATCCTCTCGGCCGCACCTCCCGTCGCGGGCGTAACGAGCGAGGACTCCTCACCAAGTTCACTCACTCCGATGGTACGACGAGGCAATTTGCCTACGATGCTTACGGGCGGAAAATCGCCGAGACCGACCAACTGGGCCGCACCACCAAACTCACCTACGACGATCTTGGCCGCGTCATCCGGCAGGAAGACCACGCTGGCCGCGTGACCACGTTTGACTATACCCAGCTACCCGGATCCCAAGGCTGCGGCTCGTGCATCCTTGTGGACAAACCCTCGCGTATCGTGCAGCACGACGGCACAGTCATCCAGCGTCTTTACGATACGGAAAACCGACTGGTCGCCCAGACGGTTGCGGTCGGCGCACCCACGCAGGCCACTACGACCTACGGTTACGACAACGACGACAATCTTACCACCGTCACTGATCCTCTTGGTCGCGTTAGTCGATATACCTACGATGACCAGCATCACAATCTCTCTGCCGCAGATCCTTCAGGTCGCACTATCCAGGAGGCTTACGATGCCCAAGGCCATATTGTGAGTATCGCCCTGCCTGGCGGCGGGATCGTGAAAAATGACTACGATAGTGCCGGTCGCCGCACTGCGAGAACCGATGCGACCGGTCATGTCACTCGCTACGCTTACGACGCGATGGGCAATATCAAGCAGCTCATCGATGCCGCAGGCCAGAAATTCAGCACCATCTATGATGGTAAACGCCGCACCGCGCTGACCTATCCTGACGGCAAGCGCCAGAGTTGGAGCTACGATGCTGTTGGTCGCGTGACAAAATCCACTTCACCGGATGGCGTCGAAACCACGGTCACTTATGACGCGGGCAATCGTGTTCTCTCCACGGCTGACACCCTTGGCCATAAAATGGAATACTCTTACGATTCTCTCGGCCACCGCTTAAGTGCTCTGGATGGCCTCGGCCGCGCCACCCGCTGGAGTTACGATGCTCACGGGAATATCCTCACGACCACGCGCCCTGACGGCATCGTGGTTCGAAACACCTACGACGCACAGGATCATCTGCTCACGACCACCGACGCTGCCGGTGCGATCACCAGCTATACTTACGATGCTGCTGGCAACCAATTATCCCTGACTGACGCCAATGGAAAAACCTACCGATTTACCTATGATGCGCTCCGCCACAAAACCTCAATGATCTATCCCGACGTTTCCGAGGAAAAATGGACCTACGATCTCGCCGGCAATCTTGTCACGAGCATCAACCGTGCAGGCCAGACCAAGACGATCATCTACAACGCTTCTAACCAACCCGTGAGCGAAACATGGAGCCCGGCCGGGGCCGCACCGAATGTCGCTTATCGCTACGATACTGCCGGCCGCCTAATAAGTACGGACAACGGCAACGCCAAGCTCACTTATGCTTACGATGATCGAGGCCTGCTCGCTTCGGAAACCAGCGACCTATCCGCCATCGTCCCCGGCCTCGATTCGCACACGATAAAATACAACTACGACGAACTCGGCCGCCGATCCGATCTCATCTACCCTGATCGCACCGACGTGAGCTATGCTTACGATGCCCGCAACCGGATCATCACCATCGACACCAACGGCGGTGGTCGCGCCCCGCTCGCAACCTATGATTACAATCCACTCGGCCAAATCGCAAAACTCACCCGTGACAGCGGCATCGCAACCGCCTACACCTACGACATGGCTGAACGATTGACCGACATCACTCACGCTCGTGCCGGTACCATGATAGCCAACTCCCGCTATACGCTCGACCAGCTCGGTCGCCGCACTGCACAAACCCATGAAGACGGTATCTCAGAGAACTACAGCTACGATGCCACCGGTCAGCTCACCTCCGCCGACTACGGCACGAGTTCCGCCGGTCGCGAGACCTTCGACTATGATCCCACTGGCAACCGAACTGCGACCACGTTTTTGGCTGCCGGCTCGCCGGTATCGGCTACGACCTATACTACCAACTCACTCAACCAATACACTCGTCTCAATGTCGGCAGTCTGCACACCCCGCTGATCTACGATTCGAACGGTAATCTCACGGACGATGGTCGCCAAAGCTACCGCTACGACGGGCAGAATCGACTGCTCAGCGTCGAGCCATCCACCGCGCAGATTGTGCCGACCTCCGGTGACTCCAAAACGGATTTCTTCTATGATCCCAAGGGACGTTGCATTCTCCGCAAAGTTTACAGCCGCGGCAGCCAAGGCCACTGGAACCTCGCGACGGCTGATTCTCGAGCGCTGACTTACGACAACTGGAACCTCCTTGCGGAGCGCAAGCTCGATGGTAGTTCCGCCGCTCGCTATGTGCAGGGTCTTCGGGTTGACGAAATCCTCGTCTCGCTCGTAGGGTCGCAGACTCTTTACCCCCTCACCGACGCACTGGGTAGCACGATTGCCATTGCGAACAAGCAGGGTGAACTGATCGAGCGCATCCGCTATAATGTTAGCGGGAAACCCAGTTTTCTCTCGAGTTCATATCAAGCTCGTTCCATTTCGGTCACCGGTTATTGTTTTCTCTATACGGGTCGTGAATGGCTAGCTTCTACCGGTATCTACAACTATCGGAATCGCGCCTACTCCGCGATCTTGGGTCGTTTTCTACAAACTGACCCGCTGCGTTTCGGGGCGAGAGACGTGAACCTGTATCGTTACACGATCAATTCATTCGTAAACACAAGAGATCCATATGGGATGTGCTGCGAAGGTCTTGCGAGTGCAATGTTGGCGGCGATGGGCCCTGTTTTAGCCGCAGATAGGGATGTTAATAGCGCTCAAGCAGCATATGACAGCGCGTCCGGTGCATTCCAGGATGCAGTAAGCTACGCGATATGGACAACCGCTGCGGCCGTTATGGCAACCGGAGCTGCTGAAGCTTGCTGGGTGTCTGTTTTGTTTACTGCCGGGGCCACAATTCCAGTTTGCATAGGGCTTTCGGCCACGGCGCTACTGGCAGATGGGTTCAATCAACAGGCTATAGCGGCCGCCGAGCGGGCGTCCGTGGCCTTTGACATCGCTGGGTCTGCTTTATATTCCGCAGTGGAGGCAAGGAAAAGTGCGGAAGATGTATTGTTTGCTCGCTACGATGAATGGCAGGCTTGCGTCGAAATAAATTCGGGCCGCCTTGCCGGCTGCCCTTGTAAATAGCATAAATCACGTGAGAAATATCAGTAATATAACTTACGGGAATAACACCCAAACAATTTAAGTTCATCGCAATTTGCAGCCGCGATTCAAAAACTAACTCAAACTTATATGAATGCGCCATCCTTCCTGGCTGATCCGCCTAATCATTCTTTCATGACTCATCCGGTTTATCGTTTCGGAATGTTGATCGCTGTTCTTGCCTTGCTAGCGTGCAACCTTTGGTTGTGGGTTTCGGTGCGCCCGAGTGAAAATCTGCATCACGTTCGGAGCGGCAGTTTGATTGTTGCATTCATGCTGTTGGTTAACCACTTGGCGTTTTCGTTAAAATGGTCGCGCCCGGTTACGATATTTCTCCGTGTAACGGCGCTCGTAATGATATTATTTCTGACAATCCTTTTAATACACTATCAATTTTATGTTCCTGAGCCATGAAACTAAGGCAGTGGCTTATTTGTGAAAACACGATCTTTTGAGGCCCTCAAGCCTTGGCAACGTGTCTTGATATTTCTGGTGCTGGCATGTCCTTTTGTGATAGGGGCTATTACCGTTGGGCCAGTGCTGCTCAACCTTTACCGGGGACTCCATCGACACGATGTGCGGGTCGGTCAATCTGAGGCCAATCAGAAACTGCGCCGTCAATTTTATGAGAGGGCGAATGCCATGGATTTAACGACTAAGGATCCACAGAAACAACGGCAGCAACTAAATGAACTTACGGGACTTCTGCGAGATATACGCGGCCCCGGCGTCGCGCATTTAGCACCCGTCGAAAGAAAACCGTGGGCCAAATCGTTCATTAACCAAAGGGCACCGGATCTGATCGTAGAGACTTGGATTTCCGCCGCTCCCGATACCCAAGGAAAATTCATTTTGGTCGATTTTATGGCAACATGGTGCGAGCCATGCCGGGAGGCGATCGAAGAGTTAAATAAAATCCACGCGACTTTCGGCGACAAACTGGTGGTGATCGGCCTGTCCGATGAACCGGAGCAAGAGGTTCGGGCGCATAAGGAGCCACGAATAGAATACTATAGTGCGACGGACACGCGGAAGCGCATGAAAAGCCAGGTTGAGGTCACGGCTATCCCCCATGTTATGATCATCGATCCGCAAGGGATTGTTCGCTGGGAGGGATCCCCACTCCTTGGAGGACACAGGCTCACTGTAGAGGTGGTTAGGGGTATTTTAGAGAAATACCCCATTCAGTCTGCACCGCCTGCCTCCGAAACCAAAGCGGCCACGAGTTCTTTTAGCGGGCAAAATCATACGCAATCCGTCGAGCTAAACAACAAATTATGACCAAAAACGAATTGTATATTCAGCGCTTAGCTTCGCCGTGGCAATGCTCGCACCTGGCATTATATCCGCTCGCTCCGGAACGATTAACATGGTGAGCGGGTTACGCCCCCGCTAATTACGATTATTGAAATACTAATGAGCGATCCGCAGAGCAACGATCAGTTGCAAGATGGACTCGGGGCGTTCATGCCGTCCATGAGGCCGAGGGATTTGGTGGTGACCTGGACTCCGCAATCTTTGGGAGCCTATACATTCTATGAGGGACAATTAGGGAGGTCCGTTATCATAGATGAATATTCGCCTGAGAGCTTTACTAATATCGACGCTCTATATTATATAACTCATGGAGATGCTGAAGATCCAGTTTTAGGCAACATGCAAGTTAACTATGCGTCGTTTACATTGACGGTTCTATGAGCGGTTCTGTTTAACCCAACGATGTTAATGAGGAGCCCGAGACGGGTTGGGTTTCATCTTTTACCACGATTGATTTTTCCAGGTGACACATTAGGCTGTAATAATGAATCGCTATTTCCTTCTTCGCCGCGGCTGCCTCGTTGTATTACTAGGCTTTTTCGTCGATCACCTCTCAGCCGCGGGGCTTGCTTGGTTGACGACCTCTGTCGCCGTCCAGCCGATCGCCACGGCTGCGACGGCGGTCGCCGAGTACCGCTTTCGGAATACGAGCGACCAGACGGTCACGATTCTCTCCGTAGCGCCGAGTTGCAGTTGCACGACGGCGAAGGCGGACAAGGCGGCCTATGCGCCGGGGGAGGCGGGCGTGATTCGCGCGGAGCTGGCGCTTGGCGGTCGCGAGGGTCGACAGGAGAAATCAATCGCCGTGCGGACCGACGACGCGCCGAACGATCCCCAGCGGCTGCGGCTGACGGTGGACATCCCCGAATTGCTGGGGATTCACCCCAAGCAACTGTTTTGGGGCGTGGGCGAGCCGGGGGTGGAAAAGGAAATCGAACTCTTGGCACCCACGCCGGAGCTGGTCGTAATCGGCGACGTGCAGTGCGCGGAACCGACTTTTACCGCCCGCCTCGAAACCCTCGCGACCAAGGGCCGCTATCGGGTGAAAATCAAACCCATCAGCACGGCTAAGATCGCGCAGGCGACGATCCGGCTCAGCGCGATGGTCGAGGGCCAGCCGCGGGTGTTTGTGCTTTATGTGGCGGTGCGGTGAGGCGGGGCGTGGTGTCACGGTTTTCCCACTGGTTTCCGAAGCCCGACCAGCGGTCGGGCCTACAGGCGCGTCTAGCTCAGGACGCCTTTGAGGATCTTGCCGAGGTCGGCGACGCGGTAGGGTTTTGTGAGGTAGCCGCAGAAGCCCATCTCGAGGTAGCGGCGGGCCATGTCGTCGTTGTCGTAGCCGCTGGAAACGATGGCGCGGATGTCGGGATCGAGTTGCACGAGTTGCTTAAAACAGTCCTCGCCGCCCATGCCGCCGACGATCGTGAGATCCAAGATGACGGCATCGTAGGGACGGCCGATGTTGAGGTAGCGTTGGTAGAGCGCGATGGCTTCCTCGCCGTTTTTCGCGAGGTCGAATTTGTAGTCGAGGCTGCCGAGCATGCCGGCGGTGAGCGTGGAGATTTTTCGTCGTCATCCATGAAGAGGATGCGGCCGGTGCCGAAGCGGAGGGAGGGCGCTTTGCGGGCCTGCACCTCGGCGGGGCGGTCGGTGGAGGGCAGGTAAACGGTGAAGACGGTGCCGATGCCGACGGTGGTGTTGAGGCCGATCTGGCCGCCGTGTTTGCGGACGATGGAGAGTACGGTGGCGAGGCCGAGGCCGGTGCCGTGCTTCTTGGTGGTGAAAAAGGGGGCCCAGATTTTTTCGAGGTGCTCGGCGGGGATGCCGCTGCCGTTGTCGCGCGATTCGAACTCGACGTAGTGGCCGTGGGGGAGGCCGGGGACTTGGTTTTCGGCGAGGGCGAGATTGCGCGCGCAGAGTTGCACGCGGCCGACGTGGGGCGGGGGCGGCATCGCCTGAATGGCGTTGAGGACGAGGTTTTGAAAAACCTGGAGGATTTGCGCGCGGTCGACGGAGAAGGGATCGGTGCCGGGCGCGATCGTGACGTCGACGATCGCGGTGGTGCCGGCGGCGGCGAGGCGGAGGGCGTCGTCAAGTATCTCCTGCGCGGTGACGGTGGTGCTGGTGATGACGCCGCCTTTCGCGACGAGGAGGAGCTGCTTGGTGAGGCCTTTTGCGGCGAGGCAGGCTTTCTCGGCGTCGGCGAGCGGGGCGGGGTCCTGCGTCTGGACGGCGAGCGAGATGGTGCCGAGGATGGTGGTGAGGAGATTGTTGAAATCGTGGGCGATGCCGCCGGCGAGCTGGCCGAGGGTTTCCGAAGCGGTTGGCGCGGACGAGTTCGTCGGGGGTGAGGGAGACTTCGTTGGGGTCGCGAAAGATGATCACGACGCCGCGGGCTTTGCTGTCGGGTCCGTAGACGGCGCGCGCGGTCCAGACGATCGGGCGGGGACCGGCGCCGGGGGTGGTGGGCGAATCGACGACGGCGAAGGGCGAAGAAGTTTGGTTGAAAAGATGCTCGGGCATGAGCGCCTGCTCGTTGTTGAGCGGAAGGAGGCCGTCGGAGGTGAACGCGGCGGTGACGGGGTTCTCGGCGGGGCGGCCGGAGAGGCGGTTGGCGAGGCGGAAAACTTCGTCGATGGGGCGGCCGATAGTATCGGCGGGCGCGCGGGTGAGGAGACGGGCGGCGGCGTGGTTAACGAAAACGATTTCGCCGGCGGGATCGGTGATGAGGACGGCTTCCGTGAGCGTAGCGAACGTGGTCCTTAAAATGGGGTCAGCAACGTTTGGGGTGGGATCGGTTGCGTTCACCGCGAGGCGCAACCATGCGGCACACGTCGCCCGGCAAGTGGTCATGCCTTCTGCGGTCCTTTTCCCGGATGGAGTCGTCGTTCTCCGGCATGAGTGTCGCGATCATGAGCTGGAAGAGAAGCCTTCCCTTGCCCAGATCGGCCGCGCGCACGAAATCGCCAAATGAGAAATCGTGGAACGGGAGCGAAGCGGGCAGATGATCGGAGCCGCCGGCTGGAATATTTTCAACGACTGGCTACTCTCACGCGTAACATGAAAATTCGCCTCTTCGCCGTTTCTTTTGCATTGGCTGTAGGGGGCTGGGCCGAACCTGAAATGAAAACCAAAACCTCCGAAGTCACTGCTGTTGCGCCGAAAGACGCGCTCGAATGCAAAATCGGTGAAAAATCCGCGTGTGGGCTCCCGTCGAATGTCGTGATCGACCTGGGCAAAACGAAAGTGCAGCGCAGCGACACGGAGTGGAAAAAAATGCTGACGCCGATGCAGTTTCGCGTGGCCCGGCAGCAGGGGACGGAGCCGCCGTTTCAGAACGAGTATTGGGACAACCACGCGGATGGCGTTTATTTTTCCGTCTGCAGCGAGACGCCGCTCTTCGATAGCCGCGACAAGTTCGAGAGCGGCACGGGCTGGCCGAGTTTCACGAAGCCGATCGAAAAAGTTTTCGTCGGCGAGACGGTGGACTCGAGCTACGGGATGCGCCGCGTGGAAGTTCACTCCAACGTCGATGGCGCGCATCTCGGGCACGTGTTCGAGGATGGGCCGCGCGCGCAGGGCGGGCTGCGGTATTGCATCAACAGCGCGTCGCTGCGGTTCGTGCCGCAGGCGGCGTATGAGGCTTGGGTGGCGAAGAACGAGGGCGGGGCGGAGAAGAAGTAACGCGGGTGACGTCGCGCGCTGAGCCCAACGAGGTCGGTTAGGGATAACCGACCCTACCTCGGAGATTTTAGATTTTCGGAAACTTCACCCACTTCGCGCCGAGCTTGGAGGATTTTACCACGGTCTCGATGAAGGCCATGCCTTCGAGGCCGTCGGCGATCGTGGGGAAATCCAGATCTTTCGGCTGCGGCTGGCCTTCGACTTCGGCGGCGATGGCGCGGAAGGCTTCTTGGTAAATATTGCCGAAGGCTTCGAGGTAGCCTTCGGGGTGGCCCGCCGGGATGCGCGTGAAACGTTGCGCGGCGGCGCCGTCGTAGCCGTTGCCGCGGCGCCAGATTTGGCGGGGCTGATCGGGGAACTTCACGACGAGCTCGTTCGGGTGCTCCTGATGCCACTCAAGCGCGGCTTTGTCGCCGTAGACGCGGAGGTTCAAATCATTTTCGTCGCCGATGCAGATTTGCGAGGCGTGGAGGATGCCTTTGGCGCCGCCTTTGAAGCGGAGGAGAACGCTGCCGTCGTCGTCGAGTTGGCGGCCTTCGACGAAGGTGGTGAGATCGGCGCAGAGGGAATCGATGGCGAGGCCGGTGACGTAACGGGCGAGATTTTCGGCGTGGGTGCCGATGTCGCCCATGCAACCGGCGGCACCGCTGCGTTTGGGATCGGTGCGCCAAGCCGCCTGCTTCTGGCCGGAGTTTTCGAGGCGTTTTGAGAGCCAGCCTTGCGGGTATTCGACGATGACTTTGCGGAGGTTGCCGAGGGCGCCGGAGCGGACGAAGTCGCGGGCCTGCTTCACCATCGCGTTGCCGGTGTAGTTATGGGTAAGCGCGAAAATTCGGCCGGTCTTGGCGACGATTTTCGCGAGGGCTTTGGCCTCGGCGAGGTTGAAGGTGACGGGTTTGTCGCAGACGACGTGGAAGCCGGATTCGAGGAAGAGTTTCGCGGGCGGGAAGTGCTGGTGATTCGGCGTGACGATGATGACGAAATCGAGGCGGCGTTGCGGGGGCATTTTCGCCTCGGCCTTGGCCATCTCGGCGTAGCTACCATAGGCGCGGGCGGGGTCGATGAAGAGATCGGCGCCGGAGGCTTTCGCGCGCGCGGAGTCGGAGGAGAAGGCGCCGGCGACGAGCTCGGCTTTGCCGTCCATCTGGGCGGCGATGCGGTGGACGGCACCGATGAAGGCACCGCGCCCGCCGCCGATCATGCCGAAGCGGAGTTTTCTGTTCATGGGAAGAATTGAAAAGTGGGCCCGCGAAAAGGCGCTAAAGGACGCGAAAGCAGAAAAAGGGCCGCGTGTTCTTTCTCGCTCGTTCGCGAGTTTGGCGGGCGAAATTTCTATTGATTTTTTTTGTCGAAGGCGGCGTCGAAGGCGACGGCGCTGGAGGGGAAATCGAGCCGGCGGAGGAAGGCGGCGGCTTCGGTGGCACCATGCACGCGATCCATGCGGATGTCTTCCCACTCGACGGAGAGCGGGCCGCGGTAGCCAACGTCATTGAGGGCGACGATGATGTCTTCGAACTTGATGTCGCCGTGGCCGAGCGAGCGAAAATCCCACTGGCGGCGGGCGTCGCCGAAATTCACGTGGCCGCCGAAGACGCCGACGGTGCCGTCGCCATGACCCCACCAGGCGTCCTTCATGTGCGCGTGGAAAATGCGGGGGCCGAAGGCGCGGATGAATTTCACGTAGTCGACGCCTTGGTAGCCGAGGTGAGAGGGGTCGTAGTTGAAACCGAAACGCTTGTGGTCCTTCACGGCGGCGAGGGCGCGCTGGGCGGAGGCGATGTCGAAGGCGATCTCGGTGGGGTGAACTTCGAGGGCGAAGTTCACGTTCACTTTTTCAAAGGCTTCGAGGATGGGGCCGAAGCGTTTCGCGAAGTCGGCGTAGCCGGCGTCCCAGTAATCCTGAGACGTGGGCGGAAAGCCGTAGATCGAGTGCCAGATGCTGGAGCCGGTGAAGCCGTTGACGACGGCAGGAAACTCATCGGTGGATTTGCGGCCGGGCTTGGCGTCGAAGAAGGCGCGGGCGCCGCGGGCGGCGGTAATCATGTTTCGCGCGGCGCGCTTGCGGACGGACTCGGGATCGCCGTTGCCCCAAATTTCGGGGGAGAGGATGGCCTTGTGCCGCTCGTCGATGCGGTCGCAGATGGCCTGGCCGACGAGGTGATTGGAGACGGCGCAGCAGGTGAGGCCGTGGGATTTCAGGAGCGCCCATTTGTCGTGGACGTATTTTTTGGAGTTCGCCGCGGCCTCGACGTCGAAGTGGTCGCCCCAGCAGGCGAGCTCGACGCCGTCGTAGCCCATTTTCTTCGCAAGGGGCGCGAGTTTTTCGAGCGGGAGGTCGGCCCATTGGCCGGTGAAGAGCGTGACGGGACGGGGCATGAGCGGAGGGAGGGGTTATCGAGCGGGAAACCGAGCGGGGTGATTCACGCGCAAGCGGGAGAGGCGGCAAGCGGATTGTTTTTCGCGGCGAACTGGTGTGTCCGGTGGGCGACACGTCAACACCCCCGGCGCTGCACGCTGCTCCTAGCAAGAGGGGATTCGGACGGGTGGCACGCGGCAGCGGGAGCCGGATCAGCGGCGCCGGCGGGCGGCGAGGGCGAGGAAGGCGACGCCCGTGAGGAGCAGCGCCCAAGTCGAGGGTTCGGGGACGGCGAGAAAGTTGGAGAGCACGACGGTGTTGATCGGGAAGGCGCTGCCGGCGCCGTAATTCACGACGAAGGAGCCGAGGCCGTCGGTGGTGGTGAGGCGGGTGCCGTTGGCGACGTTCAAGAAGGTGCCGGCGAGGGTCGTGCTGTTGATGAGGGTAAACGTCATGCCGCCGGTGACGGAGGTGTTGAAGCCGCCGATAAAGGTGAGGGCGAGATTGCCGCCGAGGACGAGGTTGCCACCGATGACGAGGTAGTCGTATTGGGTGCCCTGCGCGGTGCCGCCGAGTTCGAAGGTGGGTTGCGCAGTGGAGAGGAGGGAGAGGTTGCCGTTGATGGTGAGCAGGCCGGCGGCGGCGGGGAGGCCGGGGAAGATCGGGCCGGCGCTGGTGATCGCAGGGGTGTTGACGATGCCGGTGCCGGAGAGCACGCCGGTGCCCATGGTGATCGCGGTGGTAGAGGCGAGAGTGCCGCCGGCGAGGGCGATGGAGCCGTTGGTGTTGGTGAAGCCGGCTTGGAGAGAGAGGAGGCCGACGGAAACCTTAATGAGGCCGGAGTTGTTGAGGGGGATGAGGAAGTTGGTGGGACCGGCGGTGCTCTTGTTGTAAACTCCCGTGGAGGTGTTGGTGAAGGTGGCGGTGGCGCCGAGGTAGTCGTTGTTGAAGTCGCTCGAGGCGGTGTCGTTCCAAGCGCCGTTGTTGACGATGGAGCCGCCGGTGCCGGAGCGGATGCGGCCGGCGGTCCAGTTGACGATGCCGTTGTTAACGATGCCGTGGCCGTTATAGTCGTGATCGGCGGCGCTGGAGATGGCGAGGGTGCCGGTGGAGGCGATGGTCATCGTGCCGGTGGTGTTGAGGTTCGTGGCGACCCAATTGAGGGTGCCGTCGAACGTTTGGAAGCCGGTGAGCTGGCCGCCGGTGAGCAGGAAATTTTGCGCGAGGATGCCGCCGTTGGCCGTGAGGATGCCGCCGGTCAGCTGCACGATGCCGGGGCCGGAGCTGCCGATCTTGGCGCCACCGACGAAGTTGCCACCGGCGGCGAGATTGAGGGTGCCATTGGTGACGGCAATGGTGCCGGCGTTGTTGAAGGGCGTGAGAAAACTCGTGATACCGGCGCTCTTCGCATAGGTGGCGCCGGGGCTGTTGACGAAGGTCCACGCGCCGAAAGTTTGGGTGATGCTAGCAGTGGCACTATCGTTGAACGTGGCATTGTTCGTCAAGTTGCCGCCGCCGCCACGGATGTTGCCGTCATACCAGCTCCAGACGCCGTTGTTGGTGACGTTGCGACTGGCGAAATCATGATCGCTACCGGTGACGACATCGAGGCGGTCGATCGCGCTGACAAAGGTCGTGCCCGTGGGGGTAATCGTGCCGGTGACAATATCGCCGGCGCTCCAGGTGTAGCTCACTTGGGCTCGGGCGCACAGGAGGCTCAAGCATAGCACCATCAGCATTCGCGCCGCGCGGATGATCGGAGGAGCGGGTTCGCGGCGTTTCACGAGCAGCGATGCAGAAGCCGATCCCGCGCCGAGTCGATATTTTTGCGCGGGCGGCGTTCCCCGTGCCGGTCGGGAATCACACCGGCCCGGTGGAGCCGCGGACGACGAGCAGGGGCTCGATGGAGTGGATGCCGGGCCGGCGGCGGGCGGGCGGGCTCATCTGGGCAAACAGCATGTCGGCGGCGGCCTCGGCGGTGGCGGTGATTTGTTGGTCGATGCTCGTGAGGGTGGGCGTGGACATGATGCAGATGTCCTGGTTATTGAACCCGGTGACGGAGACATCCTGCGGCACGCGCAGGCCGGCTTCTTGAAAACCGCGCAGGGCGCCGATGGCGATCTCGTCGTTCAACGCGAGGAACGCGGTCGGGCGTTTTTTTTCCGCGACGAAACTGCGGGCGAGCGCGCGCCCATAGTCGAAATCACGTTCGCGCACGTGCAGGTGGTCGAGGGAGTGGGTGTGGCGGTCGAAATCGAGGTGGCGGATTCGCAGCGCCTCGCGGACGCCGTCCACGCGATCCTGCACGGTGCGCAGGGAGCTGCTCATGCCGAGCAGGCCGAAGTGGGTGTGGCCGAGTGCAAAGAGGTGTTCGACGATCAAACCCATGGCGCGCGCGCGATCGAGGGTCACGGTGTTGGCGCCGGCGATGTTGGGGTGATCGATCACGATGTGGGGAGTGCCGTGATTCGCCAGTTCCTGGACGCGCTGCGTGATTTCCTCCTCGATAAAATGGCCGAGGAAGACGACGGCCTCGACGCGCATTGAGAGAAAGTGCCGCACGACCCGGCGGCTGTGGCCGGGGTCGAGCACCTCGATGAGCGAGGCATAGTGCCGCGTGCGGAGGAGGCGTTGGAGCGCGACGAGTTTTTTCACTGCAGGCGGGGTGAGCAGGTCCTCCATGCAGATGCCGATGGTGGCGGTGCGCTTGCCCTTGAGGTGGAGGGCGTGGGCGTTGGGGGTGAAGCCGGTGGCCTCCATCGCGGCATGCACGCGCTCGATGGTTTTGGCCTTGAGGCCGGGTTGGCCGTTTAGCACGCGCGAGATTGTGGTGCGCGCCAAGCCGACGTAGCGGGCAAACTCCGCCGCAGAGCGAATGGGCTGGGTCGGCTTGGGGGGCGGGGGCTTGCTCACAAAAGAAACGGCCCGAAGAATGCGGCCGGTGGCGCGGAAGTGTCAATGGCCGGTCAGGTGGCGAAGCCGGGATCCGCCGCCGGGAGGGCGGGGGATTAAGCGTGCGCCGCAGTCTTCTTGGCCATGCCGGCGTAGAGGAGCGCGCAGCCGATGAGCAGGACGCCGGCGGCGGCGGTGGCGACTTGCGCCGCGCCGGCCACGTTGACGATGGCGACGACGCGCGCCCAGTTTTGCCAGACGGTAAACCCAAGGCCGGCTCCGACCAAGGCGATGATCGCCCCGACTGTGAGCAGGGGCGTGTGCGAGCGCGTCATGTCGGGCTTGTTGACGTCCACGTTGATGGTGTGGTCGAGCTTTCGGCCCAGCCAAAACCAATAAATCAACCAGCTGATCGGGTGCATCAGGCCCGCGGCGATGAAGATGAGTTTCTGGTTGCCGGTCCACTGAATCGTGAGGGCGGCGAGCAGTGTCATGAACATTCCGCCAATGCCGCCGGTGGTGGCGCCGAGTCCGACGACGGAGCCGGAGACCTTCGCGGGAAACAAATCCGTGGCCGACGTGAAGACATTGGCCGACCACGCCTGATGGCAGGCGGTGGCGAGGCTGACCAAGGCGATGCACACGGTGAAATTCTGCGTGTAGTAGGCCATGATCGTGAGCGGCATGAAGGCGGCGGGAAGCAGCATCGTGGCATAGCGCGCCGATCCGACCCGCCAACCCTTGCCGATCAGGAAACCCGAGAACCAGCCGCCAAGGATCGAACCCACGCTCGCACCCGTGTAAATCACGGCGAGCAGGCCGGCGCTCTTGAGCGCGTTTTGGCCGCGCTCTTTCTCGAAATAAGACGGCAGCCAATAGAGGTAGAACCACCAGACGGGATCGGTGATCAGCTTGGCGATGAGGAAGGGCCAGATTTCCCGGTAGCGCAGGAGCGCGGTCCACGGCAGACGGAGTTTTTCCTCCACCTTCGGCTGGTCAGCTTGGATGTAGGCCAGCTCGGCGGCGGAAACCTTGGCGTGCTTTTCAGGACGGTCGAAGGCCGTCTGCCAGAAAAACAGCCACGCGAATCCAATCACACCGATGGTCACGAACGCCCATTGCCAGCCGAAATTGGTCGCCAACCACACGGTGCCAAACGAGACCATGACGCCGACGTTGGTGCCCGAGTTGAAAATACCCGTGGCGAGCGCGCGCTCCTTTTGCGGAAACCACATGGCAACGGCCTTGATCGAGGCGGGGAAATTCGCCGCTTCGGCTAGGCCCAAAAAGAAACGCACCACCGCGAAGCCCAAAACCGTTCGCACCAAACCGTGCGCCGCCGCCATGGCCGACCAGAGGATGAGCGCGCCCGAGAGACTGGCCTTCACCCCAAACGTATCGATGATCCGCCCGATGATCGACGGGAACGCCGCATAAGCCGTCGTAAACGCAAACGTGACCCAACCATAATCGACATCGCTCCAGCCCAACGAACTTTGGAGTGTGGTCTTGAGGACCGAGAGGGAATTGCGGTCGATATAGTTGATCGTCGTCGCGAAAAACAGCAGCGCGCAGATGACCCAGCGATAGCGAGTGGGCTTGGGGGAAGGGATGGGGTTATCCATGAAAAGATGCGAAGTGGTGTGAACATTCGGACGGCGAAAGTCATGCTAAAAAAACGGACACGTGTCTCTCGATGCTTGACGCCACCGGGCTTCAGGGATTTTTTCCCTAAACTTCACTCGTGAAGTGCCGAATTGTTTCACCCCAACAATGATGCTGCCAACCGTTGAATCCCCGCTCTTTCCCCGGATATTTTTTGGCGTTTACAACCTCGGTCCACAGGACCTTCGTTGTGACGTTACCCCTTCATTTTCAGCTCCGTATTCTGCGAGTATTGTAGCGGAGCTGTCTCGCTAACCCATCTACCATCATGCAACCCACCAAACCACTGCGTCAGTTCGCCCGCTCGTGCCTGGCACTTGCCGGCTTCTTCCTCCTCGCGGGACTAGTGTCCGCCCAAACGACAGGCACCATCGAAGGCCGGGTGCTTAACGCCGATAACGGCAAATACCTCGGCAACGCCCGCGTCACCGTCGCCGGCACCCACATCGAAACCCTCACCGATGCGACCGGCCAATACACCCTGAGCGGTGTGCCCGCCGGCTCGGCTCAGGTGAAGGCTTTCTACACCGGCCTGCTCTCCCAAGACGTGACCGTGGCGGTCCCGGCTGGGAAGTCGGTCACCCGTGATATCAATTTGTCATCGTCGCTGGCGTCGAAAGACGGCGACGTCATCAAGCTCGACGCTTTCACCGTTGCCGGGAAAGTCGAAATGGACGCGGCGTCCATCGCGATTAACGAGCAACGTTTCGCGCCCACGATCAAGAACGTCGTCTCGACCGATGCGTTCGGCGATATCACGGAAGGAAATCTCGGCGACTTCGTGAAATTCCTCCCCGGCGTCACGATCGACTACGTTTCCCCTGACGCCCGCACGATTTCAGTGCGCGGCCTCCCCGCCAACTACACCCCGGTGACCTTGAGCGGCAGCCGCATCGCCAGTGCGAACTCCTCCGCCAAGGGCCGCACCTTCGAGCTTGAGCAAATCTCCATCAACAACGCCGGTCGTGTCGAGGTGTTGAAGTCCCGCTCGCCCGAGACCGCCGCCGACGCTCTCGGTGGTGCGATCAATCTCGTGCCCCGCAGCGCACTGGAGCAGTCCAAACCCACGCTGAGCTATCGCGCTTTCGTCAGCGCCAACGGCGATGAGAAACAGTTTAAGAAAGACCGCGGCCCCACCAATGAAGCTTCGACGAAGATCAAGGGCGGCTTCGATTTCGTTTACATCAACCCGGTTTCGAAAAAATTCGGTTACTCGATCGCGATGCTCGAATCCAACATCTTTTATCCGCAGCACCGTTCCCAGCCCAACTACGCGCCGAACTCCGCCGTCGCCATCGGCCCCGATGCCAGTCCCTCCAATCCTTATCTCCGCGGCTACCAAGTGCAGGACGGCCCGAAGAACAACCAGCGCAAATCCATCAGCGGCACCGTGGACCTCCGTTTGACCAAGGCCGATTTGCTCTCCGTGGGCGCCCAGTGGAATTACTACAACGCCTTTTTCGGCAACCGCCCCGTGACCTATAATGTCGGTGCCCTCGCTCCGCTCAGCTTCAGCGACGATTTCGTCAACGGTGCGCTCGGCAGTGGTTCGGTTGTCCTCGGCGGCACCTCT
Source organism: Opitutia bacterium (assembly GCA_025360615.1). Taxonomy (GTDB): domain Bacteria; phylum Verrucomicrobiota; class Verrucomicrobiia; order Opitutales; family Opitutaceae; genus Tous-C4FEB. Next base: position 21,982 of record JANYBX010000418.1, on the reverse strand, counting down.
TTCCGCCGCAAATACGGCTACACCTACATGGCCGACACCAACTACACGCATACCGGCCCCATTTGGAAATACGACGCGGGCATCGCGTTCTCCCACGCGACGAATCACTACCACGATGCGCAGGACAGCCACATCAATCCCACGATGACACTCCGCGGCAATCCCGCTCTGCCCGGTGCCTCCAGCCCGACCGTGAATTACGCCGGCATCCGCGCCGGCAGCTACCTCCAGCCCACGTCGATCACGGTGCTCAACAATACCGGCACCGCCGCGATCGATCTGGCTGACCCGGCGAATTACAACCTCACGAGCGTCAGCAACAGCCCGTTGGATTCGGCGGATGTCTTCAAGACCGCCCGCTTTAACATCAAGCGCGACCTCGGCCTCTCCTTCCCCCTCGGCGTCAAGGCCGGTGTCCTCATCCAGGAAGAAACCCGCGACATCAAGGGAGACAACCCCGGCACCTATACCTTCGTGGGCCCCGACCGTCTCGCCAACACCGCGGACGACAACGCCTCCCTCTACAACCTGAGCGAAACGCAATATTCCAGCGGCCCCTACTTGTTCGGCACGCCTCGGGTGCCATTCCCGGATGCCTACAAAACCTACGCCCTCTTCAAGGCCCATCCGGAGTATTTCGCTCTCGCGAACGCCGGTAATCCCATCCTCACCCCCGCGAATGGCTCGGCTTATTTTCGCGAGGTCATTTCGGCCGGCTATATCATGGGTGACACTCGCCTGATCGACAATCGCCTCCGCCTCAGCGGCGGCGTCCGCTTCGAACGGACTCAGGACAAAGGCTATGGTGTCCTCAATAATATCTCCGCGCTATATCAGCGTGATGCCAGTGGTGTTCTCATCAGGGATGTGGTCACCGGCCGGCCCATCCGGCAGGCGCAGTATGTAGTGCCCACCGTCCCCGCCGGTTCCACCGACGCGGCTCTCATCGCGGCCCGCGACGCAGTCCTCGTGTCCGCCGCCAAGGCCCAATATCAGGACCGCGGCGACGTTCGCTCGAAGACCTACGATGGTTCCTACCCGAGCTTCGATGCTTCCTACAACGTGAAGCCCAACATCATTGCGCGCGTCGCCTACGCCCGCTCGCTCGGCCGCCCGGATCTGGGCAACATCATCCCCTCCACCTCCCTGCCTGATCTCAGCACCGGGGCCATTGCCATCACCACCGTCAACGCCTCGCTGAAGCCCACGCAGGCCAACGCCTATGATGCTTCGCTCGAATACTACTTCGCGAAAACCGGTGTGATCTCCGTCGGCGTATTCCGCAAGGACTTCACCAACTTCGTCGGCATCAGCCCGGCCCACGTTGCGACCCTCGCGGAGCTCACCGACCTCGAGATTCCCGATGCTCAGACTTATGTGAATGCGGGAGCCACCGTCGCCACGAGCATCAATTCCGGCTCAGCCCGCGTCACGGGCGTGGAGTTCAACTACTCCCAAGTTCTGGATTTGGATTTCCTCCCTACTTGGACCCGCTCCTTCACCGTCTATGCGAACGGCCAGCAGATGCATCTTGAGGGGGCTACGCTCTCGGATTTCAGCAACTTCATCCCGTCGAGCGCCAGCTGGGGCGTGAAATACGGCGCGAAGCGTTTCAGCGCCCAGGTCAATTGGAACTATCGCGGCCGCCAGCGCCTCACCCAATCCAGCATCACCTACAAGGGCGCGGTCCATACCGACGACGGTTTCTACAACTACTTCAAACCCCGCATCTACACCGATGTGAACTTCAACTACCGCTACACCGACAAAATCGGTGTGTTCGTCAACGCGCGCAATTTGACGAACGTCGTGCAGGACAATCAAAACTACGGCCCCGCTTCCCCGAGCTGGAGCCGCACCAACCGCCGCGAAGAGTTCGGCGTGCAATACACGGTCGGCGTGAAGGGCTCGTTCTAAGTCCCGTTCTACTCATCGTTTCATCTCTGGCCGCGCAGGATTTTCCTGCGCGGCCTTTTTTGCGCCTCAGGTCCGCGCACCCGCTTGGCTTTGGTGGGACGGTTTAGGATGAGTCCACCTTTCCCCGCCTGCGCGCATCGCTTCTTCGGCGACCGCCGCGAAAATAAATATCGCCGATGCCGGTTCGCGCGGCTCGACTTCACGTGTCGCAATTCTTCGCCCGGGCTATTTCCCTCCTCCCGCTACGACCGCGCGGCCTGCTGCTCCTGCCCTCTCATCCTCCCCTTTTTTCTGTCATGAACCTCTCTCGCCGCCGTTCCTTCTTTGGCGCGCAGTTCCTCCGCCGGTCGTTGCAGGGACTCTTCTCTTTCGGCCTGCTGGCCGTCTCGCTGGCGATCGCGCAGCCTGTCACTGCGCCCGCGCCGGCCCATGACGCCGCGGACGCGCCCTTGAACCTCACGCTCAAATGGCCGGCGGTCCCCGACGCGAACGCCTACGAGGTTTATTTTGGCGAGGGCGATGCCCCGGCGTTTCAGCTCCGGGTCGAGCGCCCGGTGTTCGTGCTCGAAACCCTCACCGCCGCGAAAACCTATCGCTGGCGCGTCGACCCCGTCACGGCAGCTGGCGTCCAAACCGGCCCGGTTTTCAAATTCACCACCACGGCAAAAATGGACCGCGCTGCCCTGTTCGCATGGTCCATCCGCAGTGCGAATTCCCTACGCGCGCAGTATCCGACCCCGGCGGACCTCCGTGGTTGGAACTACACCGAGGGCATGGTCCTGGATGGCCTCTATGCCATCGCCACGCGCACCGGCCGCGATGCCGACATCGACTACATCCGCGCGTGGCTTGATCGCTTCGTCGCGCCCGATGGCACAATCCCTCCAAAGCTTTACCCGCTAAAACTCTACAGCCTCGACCGCATCCGCCCCGGCCCCCTTTTGCTTTGGATGTATGATCGCACCCGGGAGGAAAAATATCTTCAGGCGGCGAAACTCATCGCGTCGCAGCTCGACGAACAACCCCGCACGAGCGACGGCGGCTACTGGCATCGCTCCACCTATCCGAACCAGATGTGGCTCGACGGCCTGTATATGGCCGGCGGATTTTCCGTGCAGTTCGCCGCGCGCACCGGCCAGCCGAAATATTTCGACGCCGCCGTGCAGCAGATCGAGCTCATCGACCGGCACACGCGCGACCCGAAAACCGGACTCTATTATCACGGCTGGGATGAAACCAAAACCCGCCCGTGGGCGAACCACGAGACCGGCACCTCGCCCGAATTCTGGGGCCGCGCCATCGGCTGGTATGGTCTGGCGATGGCCGATGCTCTCGACTGGCTGCCGCTCGACCATCCGGGCCGGGCAAAAATTCTGCCCATCTTCCAAGCCTACTGCGCGGCGATTTTGAAATATCAGGATCGAGACACCGCGATGTGGTGGCAGATCATCGACAAACCCGGCGCGCCGAAAAACTACGTCGAGACCTCCTGTTCGCTCATGTTTGCCTGCGCGATGGCGCGCGGTGCCCAGCGCGGCTGGCTGCCGCCGGAATATTTGGAACACGCCCGCCGCGCCGCGCGCGGCGTCCTCAACCGCGAAATTGATCTGCTCCCCGGTGATTGTTTCGACATTCGTGGCACCGTCGTCGTCGGCACCCTCGGTGGCACCGGTGGCTTTTACGAGAGTTACGTCGCCGACCGCGTCGTGACCAACGACCAGAAATCCCTCGGAGCCTTTATGTATCTCAGCCTCGCGCTGAGCGAGACGGCCAACGATACCGGCCCCGCCAGCCGCGAATTTCCGCGTCGCTCGCCTTGAGCCCCATGGCTCCGCTTTTTCCCATGTTCTCCCGATTCACTCGCGCATTTTTTATTTTCGCCAGTGTCGCCCTGGTGGTCACGGCGGCACCCTTCACTCGCGCCGCGCTCACCGTCGCGCGTTTTTTCCCGGCCGCCGGCGCGACCGACGTTTGTCCTGATACTCCGCTGCGCCTCACGTTTTCCGCCGCGCCCACGCTCGGTGCGGGTGGGAAAATCAGGGTTTGCGATGCCACCACGAAAACCGTCGTCGAGACCATCGACCTCAGTGCGCCCACCGCCACCAAAACCATCGGCGGCCTCGAAGGATATAAATATTACACCGTGATCGTCTCCGGCCGCGACGCCACGCTCTACCCCAAACCCGGCGCGCTCGCCTACCACCAAAGCTACTGCGTGATGATCGACGCCGGCGCGTTCCAGAGCGGGACCGAAGTCTTCACCGGCCTCGACGAGTGGACCGCGTGGCACTTCACCACCAAGACCGCCCCGCCGCCCGCTCACTCGCTGAAGCTAACGGTCGCAGCCGACGGCTCCGGCGATTTCTGCACCGTGCAAGGTGCGCTCGATTTCATCCCCGACGGCAACACGGCTCCGACCACGATCTTCGTGCGCAACGGCACCTACACGGAGATCGTTTTCTTCACCAACAAGCACGCGGTCACGATTCTCGGCGAAGACCGCCGTCAGACCATCATCGCCTACGCCAACAACGCCAATTTCAACGGCTCCGGCGGCAACCCCTTCGCCAACCGCGCGAACCCCAGCGGCGAAAATCCCAAGCAGGGCGGCAGTGTTTATCGCCGCGGCCTCTTTCTCGCGCACCGCGTCAACGACTTTACCCTCGCTCACCTCACGATGCGCAACACCACGCCCCAAGGCGGCTCGCAGGCCGAGGCGCTCATCGTCAACGGCACCACCGAAGCCCGCACGATCCTCCGCGACGTGGATTTCTACGGTTATCAGGACACGGTCCAGATCAACGGACAGGCATACATCAGCGACTGCCGCATCGAGGGCGACGTCGATTTCATGTGGGGCACGGGCCCCAGTTTTTTCGAAAACTGCACCCTGCGCACGCTCCGCTCCGGCGCGTTCTACACCCAGATTCGGAATCCCGGCACGAACCATGGCTTCGTTTACCGGCACTGCGCCTTCGAGACCGCGCCCGGCGTCGTGGACAATTGCCTCTCCCGCATCGAGCCCCGGCGCTTTCCGCACAGCGAGGTGGTGCTGCTCGATTGCGTGCTCGCCCCCGGTGTCAGCGCCATCGGCTGGCAGCTTCAGGCCGACGCAAAAAATCCCGAGCCCGCGAGCAATGCCGGCATCCATTTCTGGGAATTCAACAGTCGCACCCCCGCGGGGAAACCGGTGGACGTGAGCCAGCGCCTCGCCGTTTCCCGCCAGCTCACATTGCCCGAGGATGCCTCGTTGATCGAAAATTATCAAACTCCCGCGTTCGTCCTCGGTCACGATTGGAACCCGCAGCTCGCGCCGATTTTCAGGTGAGCTGCTGCCATCAGCGATCATAATGGAGGCGGGGTGAGGGCACCGCCGGGCGCATCGCGCGCACCCTGAAAATTTGGTGCCCGGGAGCGGACTCGAACCGCTACGCTTTTAGGCACAGGCTTCTGAGACCTGCGTGTCTACCAATTCCACCACCCGGGCGACGAATGGGACGGATAAAACACAACGCCCGGCCACGCCCCGCAAGAAAATAGATTTCCCTCTCCCTCAACCCGTCGCCAAAGTCACCCTTTCCCCATGAAAAAAGACGCCATTCTCACGAAGCTCAAAACCGAGAAAGTCATCGCCCTCATCCGCGCCGACAATCCCGACGGCCTGCTCGACTGCGCCAAGGCCCTCGCCGAGGGCGGGCTCACCAGCATCGAGCTCACGATGACGACGCCCGGGGCGATCCGCATGTTGGAGAAAGCCACCGCCGAACTGCCCGATTTCCTCTTCGGCCTCGGCACCGTGCTCGACTCCGAGACCGCTCGCATCGGCATCCTCGCCGGCGCGAAATTCATCGTCACCCCCGCACTGCGACCCGACGTGATCACCCTTTGCCAACGCTACAGCGTGCCCGTTTTCAGCGGCGCTTTCACCCCCACGGAAATCCTCGCCGCATGGGAAGCCGGTGCCGACGCCGCGAAGATTTTCCCCGCCGAATTTTTCGGCCCTGGCTACATCAAGTCCGTGAAAGCGCCGTTTCCGCACATCGAGATGGTGCCGACCGGCGGCGTGAACGCCGAGAACGTCGGCGAGTTCATCAAGGCTGGTGCGTTCGCCACGGCCGCAGGCAGCTCCCTCGTGGAAGCCAAGTCCCTCAAGGAAAAAAATTGGGCCGCGATCACCGCGAAGGCGAAGGCGTTCGTCGCGGCGGTCGCGGCGGTCGCGGCGGTGAAGTAAGTAGCGCCGGTCTCCGACCGGCGTTCCGAATGAGCGTGGCGTTGCGAAAAACTGCGCCGCATCCGCCGGTCAGAGACCGGCGCTACTTTCAGGCCCGGCGGCGAGATACTTCGCGATCTCCGGCAGTCGCTTCACCCGGCGGCCGGCTGCATCGCGCGCGAAATACGGATCTTCTTCTCGCGCCACCTCGACCTCCTGCTCGCCGTCCGGCGCCGAGTCTTCCGCTTCCTCTTCCCCGTCCTCATCGACGACCAGCCACTCCAGCTCGTCGTCGAAAATATGCGTCATCCGCCGCGCCTGCGGCTCAAGGATGAGCGCGGGATTTTTCACCCGGCCGGCCTTCACGAACTCAAACACGCACGGCACATACTGGTCGTCGAAGAACGCGCGAAAATCGCTCAGCCACTTGTTCGCCACGCCCTCGCGGCGGTTGAGCAGCGCCACGTCCGAGAAATGCACGCACGCCTCATACCAGAGGCGAAGCGCCGGGTTTTTCTCCACGAGCTGGCAGTTGATCACGCAGAGCACGCGGCCGAGTTCGGCGGGCTGCAAATCGAGCCAGTTTTTGAACGCCTCCACTTGATCCACCGGATCGGCGCGGCCGTCGGTCACGAAAAACACGTGCGTCGCCTCTGGCGGAAACGCCGCCTCGATGGTCTTGGCGAGGGTCCACGTCCAGCGCGTGATTGCCGGCAGTTTGGCGTCTGCCTCCATGGCCGGTTCCGCCGCCGCCAGCAGCACGGTGACGCGCTCGCCCGCGAGTCCGCCCTCGATGAGATCGGCCATCACTTCCCGCCTGCCGGAACCGGCCGCGCCGAGGATCAGATAAATGAGGGGTTTTTCAGCGGAAGCCATTCGCCGCAAAAAACACGAAAAATCCCGCAAAGGCGAAGCTCCGATTTTAGCCTTCGTTCATTCACTTTGTCTCCGGGATAGGAGCCGGCTTGCCCGTTCGATGAACTCAGGGCCCGAGCTTGCCGCGGGGCAGGCGATGGCGACGCCGAGCGCGGACGAGCGTGAATCGCCTGATCGGATCGCCCCGCCGGCCGTCGCGTTTCAGAACTCAAACGTCCCGCACTGCGCACTCTGGCGGAGCCAGTGATCGACGAGCACGAGCGCGGCCATCGCCTCGACGATGGGCACCGCGCGCGGCACCACGCACGGATCGTGTCGGCCGCGCCCCATCAGCTCCGTCGCCTCGCCGTGAATATCCACCGTCGCCTGCGATTGCAAAATCGTCGCCGTGGGTTTGAACGCCACGCGGAAGACGATCTCCTCGCCGTTGCTGATGCCGCCTTGCACGCCGCCCGAGCGGTTCGTGACCGTGCGCACTTGGCCGGCTCGGTTTTCAAACGCGTCGTTGTGCTCGCTGCCGCGCAGGCGCGCGCCCGCGAAGCCGCTCCCGATTTCAAAACCTTTCGTCGCCGGCAGCGAGAGCATCGCCTTCGCCAGGTCGGCCTCCAGCCGGTCAAACACCGGCACGCCCAGCCCCGCCGGCACGCCGCGCACGCGGCATTCGATCACGCCGCCTACCGAATCGCCTTCGCTGCGCACGGCCTTGATCCTCTCGATCATCGCCGCCGCCGTCGGTAGATGCGGGCAGCGCACCGCCGTCGCTTCGACTTCGGCGAGCGTGGGGAAATTCACCAGCGCTTCCGCCGGCGCGACGATGTCATGCACCTGCGTGAGGAACGCCCGGATCTCCACGCCGCGGTTTCCCCCCGCGCCGCTCAGCGCCAGAATTTTTTTCGCGATCGCCCCCGCCGCCACGCGACCGACGGTCTCGCGCGCCGAACTGCGCCCGCCGCCGCGATGATCGCGAAAACCAAACTTCGCCTGATAGGTGAAGTCGGCGTGCGACGGGCGGAATTTCTCGCGCATCTCGTCGTAGGCGCCCGGCCGCTGGTCGCCGTTTTTCACCATCAACGCGATGGGTGTGCCGGTGGTTTTCCCCTCGAAAATCCCCGATAAAATCTCGACGCGATCCTCCTCCTTGCGCGGCGTCACGATGTCGCTCTGGCCGGGCCGGCGCCGGTCGAGCTCGACTTGAATTTCCTCCGCCGTGATGGGCAGCCGCGGCGGACAGCCATCGATGATCACGCCCACGCCCGGCCCATGGCTTTCGCCCCACGTGCTGATCGAAAAAAGTTTGCCGAACGAGTTGCCCATCGCGGCGGAAAACCGTTGGCCCCGGCCCCGTCACCCGCAAGCGGCAAAATTGGCTGCGGCATTTTGCGGCAACTTTCCGCGGAGTGTGCCGTCATAACCACAACACCGTTTACAAGCCCGGGGCTTTCACCTCTCATCCCGCTCCCGGCGTCCCCGCCCTTACCCTCTACCGCACACCTGCATGACCCCGCGTTTCGTCCGCCTGAGCCTTCCCCTTCTCGCCCTAGTCACCCGGCTCGCTGCTCAGACTCCTCCCGCATCTCCACCGCCCTTGGTTCCCGCCCCTCCGGTCCCCGCCGTCAAGCCGGCCGACGACGAGATGATCCCGAGCTTCAAGCTTAGCGCAGCCCCCATCGATTCCGTCCTCGGCGCCCTCGAACTCTACACTGGACGCACCATCCTCCGCCCGGCGGCGCTGCAGACCGCGGAATACTCGATCAAGATTGATCGCCCGATTCCGAAGTCGGAACTGATCCTTGCACTCCAGACGCTGCTTTCCCTGAACCAAATTGGCATCGCTCCCCAAGGAGACCGGTTTTTGAAAGTCGTCGCGCTAGCGGCCGTCAAGACCGAGGCCCCCGAGATGATCGAGGGCTCCACGCTCACCCAGTCTGCGAGCGGCAAGATCGCCACGAAGATTTTCCAACTCGATTTTCTTCGGGTTAACGAATTCATGCCGCAGATTCAGGGTCTGCTCACCGCCGGTGTCGGCGGTGGCGTCGTCATTTTGGAAAAAGCCAACGCCGCGCTCATCACCGATACGGTCAGCAATCTTCAGCGCGTGGAGACCCTGCTCAAGTCGCTCGACCGTCCCGCCACGGCCGGCCTCACGCCGAAGTTTTACGCCCTGCATTTCGCCAAGGCCAGCGACCTCGTGAACAAGCTCCGCACCATCCTGCAAGGCGCGCTCCAAAATCAGCTCGGCACCAGCACCACCTACAATCCCGACGACCGCACCAATCAGCTCGTGCTCATCGCCGACCCGCGCCTGCATCCGTTCTTCGACGACCTCATCGCCAAACTCGACGTCAAAGCCGACCCCAACACCCGCAACGAGGTCATCTATCTCAAGCACGCCGCCGCCAAGGATGTTTCCAGCCTGCTCACCTCGCTTGTCACGGGCCAGACTAACGCCTCCCAAAAGGCCTCCGGTCAATCCGTCCGCCCTGGTCAGCTCACCACACCCGGTCAGCCCGTCGGTCCCCAGCCCGTCGTGGCTCCGCAGCCCGTGATCGCGTCTGCAGCGGTGAGCGAAGCCCTCGCCGGCACCAACGAATTCAGCACGTTAATCACCGTCGCCTACGACGAACGCAGCAACGCCGTCATCGTCTCGGGCACCGTGGACGACATCCGCCTCATCAAAGACCTCGTGGACAAAATCGACATCGTCCTCGCGCAAGTTCGCATCGAGGTCGTCATTGCCGAGGTCACTCTCACCGACGCGGACCGCAGTGGAATTAGCGCGCTAAGTTTGACCGTCGGGACCGACACGCCCAATGGCGCCTCCACTGGCGGAGACAACGGTCGCGGGACCCATATCACCAACATCGGCTCGCTCGGCGTCGCGGGCTGGGGTGTTACCCAGGGCATTGTGAATCCCCTCTCTTTCCAAGCCGCACTCACGGACGCCGGCAATCGCAACAACGTGAAAATTCTTTCGGCCCCGGTCATCGTCACGACGCACAACAAGGAAGCCGAAGTGAAAGTCGGTCAGAAGCAACCCGTGCCCTCGTCATTTCAAACCACGCCTTCGGCGGCTTCCACGACGGCGAACTCCGGTTTCTCCAATCAGACCAACGTCAACTATCAGGATATCGCGATCGACCTGAAGGTGACTCCGCTCATCGGCGACGATGGCAATATCCAGTTGAAAATCGACCAAGTCGTAAACGATGTGATCGGCACGGTCACGATCACCGGTGCCGGCGATTTGCCCGTCATCGGCACGCGTCAGGCCACCTCGTTTATCAACGTCATGGACGGCCAGATGGTCGTGCTCGGCGGCATGCAGCGCACGAAGAACACCAACTCCCGCGCCAAACTCGGGCTTCTCTACGAGATTCCCATCCTGAGCAACCTGCTCGGTGCCCGCACCAAGACGACCGAGCGCACCGAACTCCTCCTCTTTGTGCGCCCCATCATCATCAAGCCCGGTCAATCCACGGTTGATACGAAGGCCAATATCAACGCCCTTTCGAACAAGGATCAGGTTAACCAATATCTCGTCGATCCCTCCAAGCCGGCCAAGGAACCCCTGATCGAGAAACTCAAGTAAGGCGCGAGCCCGTTCCACCGATGTCCGCGCTCGTCCAAGATCCCCTGCCGGCCGTGTTGGCCGAACGCCTCACCGAGGAACAACGCCAAGCCGTGCTCGAAGCCCCGCGTGAGCAGCGCCTCACCGTGCTCGCCGCCGCGCTCGGCAAGCCCGAGCCCGAGATGCTCGTCGCGCTCGCCACCGCCGCCGGCCTGAGCGTCGCCAGCAATCTCGAAACCGATCCCGCCGCCCGCGGCCTGCTGCCCGCGCGGCTCGTGCATGATTACCAAATCATCCCGATCCGATTCGGTCCCGTCGCCGCCGACGAAACCGAGCCCACCATCCACACGCCGCTGCACCTCGCCTCCGCGTGGTTGCCCGATGCGGTGATGACCGACTGGCTCCGCACCTTTACTCCGCGCCAGCTTGTGTGGCACCTCGCCGTGCCGGAACGCGTTCATCAGCTGATCATCGAAAATTTTGGCGTCGGCTCCGGCGCTCTCGAGGATGGCGAGGACAACTACATCGCCCCCGAAGCCCAGCAGCAGGCCGAGGAAGTCGTCGATGAAGACGCCGCCGTCGTGCGCTTCGTCACCGATGTCATCAAGCAGGCCGTCGAGGATCAGGCGACCGACATTCATTTTGAGCCGCAGGAAGAGCAGCTCCGCATCCGCTACCGCGTCGATGGCCTCCTCGTGCCCGTGCCCGTGCCGGAAAATCTCCTGCGCTTTCAGGACGCCATCATCTCGCGCCTCAAAATCATGGCGCGGCTCAACATCTCCGAAAAACGCCTCCCGCAGGACGGCCGCATTAACTTCAAGGCCAACAGCACCGTCCTCGACATCCGCGTTTCCACCGTCCCCACGATCTACGCCGAGTCCATCTCGCTCCGTCTCCTCAACCAAAAGAAGGAAGCCTACACGATGGACCGGCTCGGCATGAGCCCCGCCGAGCAGGAGCAAATCGTCAGCGTGCTCGATTATCCGCACGGCATCATCCTCGTCACCGGCCCGACGGGCTCCGGCAAAAGCACCTCGTTGAACGCGTTTCTGCGGAAAATTAACTCCACCGATCTCCGCATCATCACGATCGAAGACCCGATCGAATACGAAGTCCCCGGCGTGAACCAGATGCAGGTGCGCGCCGAGATCGGCCTCACCTTCGCCAGCGCGCTCCGCCACGTGCTCCGCCAAGACCCCGACGTCATCATGGTCGGCGAAATCCGCGACAAGGACACCGCTGAGATCGCCATCCGCGCCTCGCTCACCGGCCACTTGGTTTTCTCGACGCTGCACACGAACGACGCCCCCGGCGCCATCACGCGCCTCGTGGACATGGGCATCGAGCCCTTCCTCGTCGCCTCCGCGATCGAGCTCGTGATCGCGCAGCGCCTCGTCCGCCGCCTCTGCCCCAACTGCTCCGTGCCCGAGCCGATCAGCAAAATAAAACTCATCGAGACCCTCGCGATTCTCGAGTGCGACGCCGCCGAGGCCGAGCTCATCACCGCGCTGAAATCCCCGGTCGGCTGTGACCGTTGCCGCGGCACCGGCTATCGCGGCCGCATCGGGCTGTTTGAAATTTTCCGGCTCAACGACGAGTTGCACGAACTCATCCTCAAGCGCGAAAGCACGCGCACGCTCACGCAAGCCGCGCGCAAGCAAGGCATGAGAACCCTCGGCCAAAGCGGCTGGGAAAAAGTAAAGGCCGGCCACACGACGCTCGAGGAAGTCCTGCGCGTGGTGACGGTGGTGGAAAAATAATTTGCCCGGTCAAATCACCCTCCTACCCTTTCAACCATGAGCGACAAACAGACCGTCCTCGAAGTGGTCAGCCGCCTGCCGGAGACCGCGACGCTCGCCGACATCAATGAGGAACTCGCGACGCTTGCCGCCATCCGCGATGGGATCACCGCAGCCGACGAAGGCCGCGTGAAATCGCACGAAGAAGTCAAACGCCTGCTCGGGCAATGGACTTCAAAATAATCTGGACCGATCCCGCGATCGAGGCGTTACGCGAAATCGTCGAGCACATCGCCGCCGACAACGCGCCCGCCGCCAGCCGACTGGGTTTTCAGCTTATCGAACACATGGAATTGGCCGCACATTTTCCGCAGATGGGACCGCTCTATTCACAGGGCGAATCCGGGGAGATTCGCTGCCTCACTCATGGCAACTACCGCCTCTACTATCGCGTGGGCCGAATCCCGGCCGCCATCGAAGTGCTGGCCGTGCGACACGGGGCGCGCGAGCAACCCCATCTCTGATTCGCCATGCCCCGTTTCGCCTACACCGCGCGTGATCGCGCCGGGAAATCCGCCTCCGCGGAGCTCGAGGCTCCGAGCCGCAAAGATGCCCTGCGCCTCCTCGCCGCGCGCGGGCTGCAAGTCGCGAGCGTCACCGAGCAAGCCGCCGCGGGCGGCCGCGGCGCCGCGAAAACCCCCGCGGCCAAGCACGCCGACAAAGCCGCTTCCCGCTCCGCCGAACTCGCGCCGCGCCGCGCGGAACGGTTGCCGTTTCTCGAATCGCTCTACGATCTCACCAGCAGCGGCCTCTCCGCCGGCGAGGCCGTGCGGTTGCTCTCGACCCGCATCAAGGAGCCCCGCCTGCGCACGCTTTGCGCCGGCATCTGGGAACGCATCAGCGAGGGCGCGCCTCTCTCGCGCGCGATGGGTGCCTATCCCGAGGTCTTCGACAGCTCCATCATCAACCTCATTCAGGCCGGCGAAGCCACCGGCTCGCTCAACGACACGCTCTCCCGGCTCATCGCCCATCTCATCGCGGAACGCGAACTGCGCAGCAAGCTCATCACTTCCCTGGCTTATCCCGTGGGCATGGTGTTCGTCTCGGGCGGCGTGATTTTGTTTTTCATGTTTTTCCTGCTGCCGCGGCTGCAGGGGTTACTGACTTCGCTGCGCGGCAAGATGCCGCTTTCCACGCGCATCCTGATCGGCATGTCCGACTTCACGCTGCACTACGGGATCTTCGTTTTGGGCGCGGCGATTTTTGCCGTCATTTCATTTTGGCGGTGGCGTGCGACGGAGGCCGGACGGGCGGTGACGGATGCGTGGCTGCTCAAGCTTCCGCTGCTCGGGCCGTTCTCCGTCGCGCAGACGGTCCTCGCGTTCAGCCAGACGCTTTCCGTGCTCCTTGAAAACGGCATCACCGCCGCCGAGGCGCTGCGCATGACCGAGCGGCAAATCGGCAATCGCGTTCACCGCGCCGCGTTCAACACCGCCACCGCGCGCGTGCTGGAGGGCGAGGCGCTCTCGGTCGCGCTGGCGCGCACGGGCTGCTTTCCCGATCTCGTGCTCGACCGTCTCGCCATCGGCGAGAACACCGGCAACGTCGTCCCCAGCCTGAAGGACATCGCGAAGGGCTATCAAAAAATCATCTCCACGCAGCTCGACGTTTTCACGAAGGTGATCGGCAGCATCGTGCTGGGCGGCGTGTTCGCCTTCGTCGGTTTCATCGCGTTCTCCATCGTGAGCGCGGTGTTTCAAGTCAGCGCGAGTTTTAAGATCGGCGGCTGATTCTGCTCCCGTGGAAAACGTCGCGTCTTCACCCTGGGTGCTGGTCACGGGCGCGGCCGGCCGGGTCGGTCGGCCGATCACGGCGGCGTTGCGGGAAAAGTATTTGGTGCGCGCATTCGACCGCGTGCCCATCGCGGGGGACGCCACGGCGCATTGCGGCGATCTGGCGGACAGGGCGGCCGTGGAGCGGGCCGTCGCCGGAGTTCACACGATTGTTCACCTTGGCGCGTGTCCCTCGATGCAGGGGGAGTTTATGCGCGATCTGCTGAAGCCGAACATCGAGGGGCTCTGGCACATGCTCGATGCCGCGCGCCTCGCCGGCGTGCGGCGGTTTATTTTTGCGAGCTCGTGCAACGTCGCCTTTGGCGCGAAGGACGCGGCGCAGCTCAAGACCGACACGCTCCATGTGTTCAACCCCTATGGCGCGACCAAGGCTTTCGGCGAGGCGCTCGGCCGCTGGTTTCACGACGAATACGGGATGGAGTTTCTCGCGGTGCGCATCGGCTACTTCAGCGGCGTTTATGCGGAGCCGGCGCTGAGTGAACTTTTTCTCCGGCGCATCTGGCTCGGTCCGCGCGATGGCGGCCGTTTTTTTCAACTCGCGGTGGGCGCGCCGCCATTTGGCTACGGCATCGTGTATGCGTGTTCGCGCGCGCAGGAAAACTACCTCGATCTCACCACGGCGCGGGAACTCCTCGGCTACGAGCCAGGGGAGGACGTGCCGGCGAAATAGACGGCGGCGAAAATTCGCCCGCTCGCCGAACTCGCAACCGCGCCATTCCCGGTTTTCAAAACCACTTTTTCTTTTTCAGGTAAACTACCATCACGAGGGTCGAGACAACCGTGAAGGCGCTGGCGTAGAGGTAGCCGTGCGGGGATTTCAGCTCGGGGATGTTTTCGAAATTCATGCCATACCAGCCGCCGACCATCACGGCGGGGAGGGTGACGGCGGTGAGCGCGGTGAGGAATTTGATGCCCTCGTTGGCCTCGAAGGCCGCCTTGTTGAGGAAAATATCGAAGGCCATCATCAGCCGTTCGTGGTAGCCCATGGCGGTGTCTTCGAGGCGCGCAAGGTTGTCGCGCAAGTCGCGAAAGTAGGGCAGGAGGACGGGGCGGATGAACTTGCTGTCGCCGCGGGCGAGGCGGTCGATCACGTCGCGCTGCGGGCGGACGATCGTGCGGAGACGGGCGAAGTCACGCCGGACGTGGAGGATTTCGTTGACGAGGGTTTTCTGCCGGGAGTCGCGGGAGAGGATGCTTTCCTCCAGCTCTTCCAATTCGGCGCGGAGTTCGTCCATGACGGGCTGGTAGTTGTCCACGAGGTGATCGAGGAGCGTATGGGCGAGGCGATCGGGGCCGCGCGCGGTGCTCTTGGTCACGCGTTCGAGGGCGGTGGCGACGGAGCGGAGGGGTGTGCGGTGGAAGGTGACGAGGAATTCCTTGCCGAGGAAGAGGTCGAGCTCGGTGGTGGCAAACTTGTCCGTGCGCGTGAAGTCGACGGCGTGCGTGACCATGAAGAGGTAGTCGTCGTAGTCCTCGATTTTCGGGAGCGGGCTCGGTGTCATGCAGTCCTCGATCGCGAGCGGATGAAATGCGAAGACGCCTTCGAGCACGGTTTTGATTTCCTCGTCGGTGGGGTTTTCGAGATCGACCCAAAGGACGAGGCCTTTGTCGCCGTGGACGAGACGAAGCGCCTCGATTTCAAGATCGCGGCTGACGAGTTTGCCTTCGCTGAAGATGAAGGAGTGGATCATGGCTCAGCTGAGCGGTGCCGCACGCAGATGAGTGCGCAATTTTTGAAGGAGACGCGTGTGCCGTTCCCGCGAAATGGAGCCCACGGTTCCGGGAATGTAGCTCTCGGGAAGAACGGTGAGAAAACCAAGCCTGATGAGCGAGGCGACCTTGAGTCCGCTGAGCGGGTAATCGGGGTCGGCGGTCTCGATCATTTCGTCGAAGTCGGCGACTTGGTGGTGGAGCTGACTGCTCACGCCGCACACGAGCCAGTCGCCGAAAGGCGGCATCCGACGGATCAGAATCACGGGACGCAGCTTGGCGAGTCCGTCCGCCTGCGGCAGTCGTGCCAGCGCGACATCGGCCTCGGTCATATCTAGGTTTTCAAATCGCTAACGGTGTATTCCGGCTCTTCGTCGCCATAAGCTCTCGATAAAACTTGGGCAGAGCGAGCCGCCCAGTCGGCGCGTTCCGCCACCGATTCGAGACTGGTAGGCACCGGGGAGATGGTAACGGCGAGCGGCGTGTCGATGGGAAGACTGGCGGGTTCGTCGAGCACAAGATGACGGCCGTCAAAATGGGCTTTCAGCGTGACTGCGGACATGGCGTGAAGGCTATCCCGGCGACGAAGAGGCTCAAGTCGCATTTACGAAGGCGATGGGCCTGATCACACCGGCGCGAGCAGTCTCCCCTCCGCGGCGGTGACGGCGGCGATGAATTCCTCGGGCGTGGCGGCGGTCAGAAACGCGGTGCGGTTGGCTTCGTGCTTGAGGAGCTTGCAGAGCGCACTGACGACGGCGAGGTAGTCGCCGGGATTGGTCTTCGGCGTGCCGAGCATGAAGAGCAGGCGCACTTTTTCATCGGGGCCATCGCCGAAATGGACGCCGGCCTCGCTGCGACCGACGGCGAGCGCGATGGATTTCACGTGCTCGGTGCGCGCGTGTGGCAGAGCGACGCAATGACCGATACAGGTGGTCTCAAGCCGGTCGCGCGCGAGCAGCTCGCGATAAAAGCCCTCGAAATTCGTGACGGACGGATGGGCCGAAAGCAGGTTGGCGACCTCGTGGAGCGCGGTGGTGCGCTGGGTGCTTTGCACGCGGAGAGCGATGCGCGTGGGATCGAGGAGCGAGGAGATTTTTCCGGCCATGCGAGCGAAAATTACAGGGGAACGTCGGGGCAAGTCAGGCTCGCGCGAGAGGGTTGGCAAGGGCGGAAATGGCGTTGCGAGTAGTGATACGTAGCGGTCACGTTACGGACATGAAACGAGCGTTTTTGGCGGGCTTGGTGATGGCGGTCGCGCTGGTCAGCGCGGCGCGGGCGCAGGAGAAATTTTCGCAGGCGGTGCGGCCGGAGGATTTCACGGCGGCGGGGCTCGGGAAACTTTCCGCGGAGGAACGGGCGCGGCTCGATGCGCTGGTGGAAGCCTACGGCAGCGGTGCGCTCGCGGCGGCGAAACGCGAGGCGGCGTTGGCGACTGAGGCGCGGGCGGTGGCGGAAGTGAAGGCGGCGCAGGCGGAGCGCGAGGTGGTGGCGGTGAAAACGGCGGCGGTGAAAGAGCGGGAGAAGAAAAGCGCGGAAGGATTCTTCTCGAAGGCGAAGGTGCTGCTAAAACCGGGCACCGAGGTGGAATATGAGACGGTGGAGACGAGCCTGCCGGGCGATTTTCACGGCTGGGAAAGCGGCACGGTCTTCACGCTGGAAAACGGCCAGCGCTGGCAGGTGTTGAGCGGCAGCTATGTGGCCGGACGCGAAGCGGGACCGCGCAAGGTGAAGATCGTGCCGGGTGTGATGGGAAGTTTTTTCCTGGAGATCGAGCGCGTGCGGGCGAGGCCGAAGGTGAAGTTTGTCGGCGGCGGGAAATGAAGTGGCGCCGGTCTCTGACCGGCGAATCGAGGTGGCGCACGGTCTTCCCGCGCCGGCCCACGCGTTAACGCCGCCGGTCGTAGACCGGCGCTACCGCGGACACGGACGGGGGTCGGTCAACAGCGGATTCGCCTACGCCGTCGGCGGAGTTTCTGCTTCGCCGGTGTTGCCGGCGGCTTCGATTTCCTCGGCGCTCTCGATGATGCGGGCGACGCTGAGGAGCTTGTCGCCGGCGGCGAGGGTGAGGAGCTTCACGCCTTTGCCACCGCGATTCACTTCGCGGATGTCTTTCACGGGACAACGCACGCTCTGACCTTTCGCGGTGAGGAGCATGATTTCGTCGGTGTCGCGCACGCTGAGCGCGCCGGCGAGGTTGATGGAGCCGTCCTCGGGCAACGTGATCGCCCAGACGCCGCTGCCGCCGCGGTTGATGAGGCGGTAATCCTCGAAGCGCGTGCGGACGCCGAGGCCGGCCTCGCTGGCGACGAGGAATTTCGCGGCGTGATCGACGACTTCGATCGCCTGAAGATAATCGCTGGGAAGTTTGAACCTCATGCCGGTGACGCCGCCCGTCGCGCGACCGGTGTCGCGGAAGAGAATTTCGCCGGTGTCGGCATCGCGTTCGCTGAAGCGGACGGCGAGGCCTTGGTGGGATACGAGGATGAGTTCGTCGCCGCCGCCGGTGAGGACGGTGCCGATGACGCTGTCGCCCTCGGCGAGGTTGATGCCGATGAGGCCGGACTCGCGGGTGGCGTTGGTGTAATCGGAGAGGGCGCTCTTCTTGATGACGCCGCTCTTGGTGGCCATCACGAGGAAGCGGTCGGGCGCGAAATCCTTCAGGCAGAGCATGGCGGCGATTTTTTCGCCGTCGCCGAGCCGGATGAAGGACGAGACGGATTTGCCCTTCGAGGTGCGCGTGCCTTCCGGCACGTCGTAGACCTTCTTCGCGTGGCACTGGCCGGTGCTCGTGACGAAGAGGATGTAGTCGTGCGTGCTCGCGGTGAAGAGATGCTCGACGAAATCCTCGTCGTAGGTCTCGGCGCCGATGACGCCCTTGCCGCCGCGTTTCTGCGAGCGGTAGTC
Organism: Opitutia bacterium; assembly: GCA_025360615.1. Classification (GTDB taxonomy): domain Bacteria; phylum Verrucomicrobiota; class Verrucomicrobiia; order Opitutales; family Opitutaceae; genus Tous-C4FEB. The sequence goes on along the minus strand of JANYBX010000418.1, from coordinate 3,205 downwards.
GGCGACGCGGGTGCGCTTGATGAAGCCGAGGTGGGAGACGGTGATGACGCAGCCCTCGTTGGGGATGACGTCTTCCATGCGGAAATCGCCGGCGGCGCCGACGATCTCGGTGCGACGGGGCGAAGTGTATTTCGCCTTCATCTCGCCGAGTTCCTTTTTGATCAGCTCCATGAGCTTCGTCTCGGATTCGAGGATGCTGCGGAGCTCCAGGATGAGTTTCATCAACTCAAGGTATTCGGCCTCGATCTTGCCGCGCTCCAGGCCGGTGAGTTGGTAGAGGCGGAGCTCGAGGATGGCGTCGGTCTGGCGGTCGCTCAGCGGATACTTGGCCATCAGCCGCTGCTTGGCCTCCTCCTTGTTGGCGGAGGCGCGGATGATTTTGACGAAGTCGTCGAGGTTATCGAGGGCGATGATGTAGCCTTCGAGGATGTGGGCGCGGTCCTCGGCCTCCTTGAGGCGGAACTTCGTGCGGCGCGTGACGACATCGCGCCGGTGCTCGATGTAGCACTCGATGAGTTCCTTGATGTTCATCTGCTTCGGGCGCTTCTTGTCGAGGGCCAGGAGCGTGACGCCGAAGGAGGATTCGAGGGCGGTTTTTTGGAAGAGCTGGTTGATGACAACCTTGGCCTGCTCGCCGCGTTTCAGCTCGATGACAATGCGGGTGTTTTCGTCGGACTCGTCGCGGAGGTCGCGGATGCCGTCGATCTGCTTTTCGCTGACGAGTTCGGCGATGCGGAGGACGAGGGTGTTGCGGTTAACGTTATACGGAATCTCCGTGATTACGATCTGCTCCATGCCGCCCTTGAGTTCCTCGGTGTGGGCCTTGCCGCGCGTGCGGACGATGCCCTTGCCGGTTTTCAAGTAGCTGAGGATACCGTCGCGGCCGGAGATGATGCCGCCGGTCGGGTAGTCGGGGCCGCGGACGATCTCGCAGAGGTCGTCGACGGAGATGCGGGGGTTGTCGATGATGGCGAACGTGGCGTCGATGATCTCGTCGAGGTTGTGCGGCGGGATGTTCGTCGTCATACCGACGGCGATACCGGTCGAGCCGTTCATCAGGAGATTCGGCAGCGCGGAGGGGAGGACGGTGGGCTCGGTGGTGGACTCCTTGTAGTTGGGGACGAAGTCGACGGTGTCTTCCTCGATGTTTTTAAGGAGATCCTCGGCGATGTCCTTCAGGCGCGCCTCGGTGTAACGATACGCCGCTGGCGGATCGCCGTCCACGGAGCCGAAGTTGCCCTGCGGGTCGATGAGCGGGTAACGCATGACCCACGGCTGCGCCATGCGGACGAGGGTGTCGTAAACGGAAGAGTCGCCGTGCGGATGGTAGTTTTTGAGGACTTCGCCGACGACGCCGGCGCATTTGTCGAACGCGCGGTTGTGCACGAGACCTTCGCGGAGCATGGCGTAGAGCACGCGGCGCTGAACGGGCTTCAGGCCATCGCGCGCGTCGGGGAGGGCGCGCGAGATGATGACGGACATCGAATATTCGATGTAGGCCGTCTGCATGATGTCGGTGATGTTGGCCGAGGAGAGTTTTTCGGAAGCGGTATACACGGAAGAGTAGCGAGAGTGGGTGGAGGGGAGGCGTCAGCAGTAGCGCGAGGGGAGGGAGATCACGGTTTGATCGCAGTCCACGGACGAGCTTCGACGAATTGCGCGAGGTGGCCGACGTTATCGGTGGCGATGGTGGCACCGAGACGGATGGCTTGCGCGGCCAAGATCACGTCGGCGTTCAGTTCCTTGGGATCGCCGACGCTGCGGCCGGTTTTGCGGGAATTCGCCCAAAGCTCAGCAGCTTTATGCATGTCGGCCGTCGTGAGCGGCACGTAATTGATGAGGCTCGGGAGGGCGTCCAGATTGGCGAGTGAACCGGTGAGGTTCTCGACGATCAGGTTGCGCCGAACTTCGTAATCGGCGATTTCGGGGAGGAACACTGAGACGCCGCGATCCAGCAACGAGGCCAGCCACGCGCGGTGCTCGCGGTTGCGCGAATAGTCGGCGTGGGTGAGCCGGCCGAGCGGGCCGGAATCGAGCATGACGGCTTTGATCACTTCGAGAAGAGGGGCGTTTCGCGGAGGCGGTTCTCCTCGAGCGTGGCCTTGAATTTGTCCCAGCTCATCGGCTGAGGGTCGGTGTGGTCCTTTTCCCAACGGGCGAACATCGCGCGCGCTATGTCGCCCTTCACCGAGGTGGTGCGTGACGCGATGCGCCGGGTGCGGCGAGCGGCAGGTTTGGATTTGGCGGCGGTTTTCATTTTAGACATCCAAGAATTGCACGTTCAGCGCGTTGTCCTCGATGAACTGGCGTCTTGGCGGGACTTCGTCGCCCATGAGGAGCGTGAACAACGCGTCGGCCTTGGCGGCGTCGGCGATGTCCACTTTCAGGAGGCGGCGTTTTTCGGGGTCCATCGTCGTCTCGAAAAGCTGCTTCGGGTTCATTTCGCCGAGACCTTTGTAGCGTTGGATGCTGAGGCCCTTGCGGCCGTTGGCGCGGATTTGGGTGACGATTTCCAGGGGCGCGCGGAGTTCCGTTTTGGTCTCGGATTTCTGGCCGGTGTTTTCGGTGATGACGTAGCGCGGCTCTTCGCTCGGGCTGAAGCGGTTGATCTCAAGGCCGGTGGCGGCGATGGCCTTGAGGAGCTTCGACATCTCGGTGCTCTCGAAGATTTCGTGGAGCGTCACGCGCTTCTGCGGGATCGGCGAGCGTGTGTCGGTTTTTAAGAAAGGCGTCTCGGTCTGCTCGCCGAGGTCGGCGTTCAGGTTGTGGCGGGCGACGAATTCGGTGCGGGCGTGTTCATCGCGGAGGAACTCGTGGGTCTCCTTGTTGCCCTCGCGAATGCGGGCGACGTAGCGCGGGAGAGCCTGCGTGACGGGATCGTGCTGGTCGAGATACGCCGCCACCTCGGCGCCGTAGCGCGTGACGCCGGCACCGAGCTTTTCGAGGGCGGCGAGGTTTTCGACGATCTTGTCGATAAGGCCGGGCGCGAACACGTGGCCGTCTTTCACGCGGGTGAGGACGACATCCTCGGAGCCGAGTTCGAGGAGGATGCGGTTGAGCTGCTCGTCGTTGTCGACGTATTGCTCGCGTTTCTTGCGCTTGATTTTGTAGAGCGGCGGCTGGGCGATATAGATGTAGCCGCGCTCGATCAGGCCCTTCATCTGGCGGTAAATAAACGTGAGCAGGAGCGTGCGGATGTGGGAGC
>JANYBX010000212.1 GCA_025360615.1 Opitutia bacterium | reverse complement strand
GCGTCGATGAGTTTCACCGTCGCGAGAAAGCCCGGGAGGCTCGGTAGCGCACCCGCGAGCAATGCGATGACAGCGACCCAGCTCGTGCCGCCCGAGTAGCGGTATTCGCCGTCGGCGGAGTAGAGCGCGGGGACGCTGAGGATCTTTTTCCGGTAAACGAAATAGTCGGCAATCATGATACCGCCAATGGGGCCGAGCAGAGCGCTGTAGCCGATGAGCCACGTGAAAATATAGCCGCTCGGATCGGCGATGAGTTTCCACGGCATCATCAGAATGCCGATGAGTCCGGTGATAAGGCCACCGATGCGGAAAGTGATTTTCCGCGGCGCGAGCTGGGCGAAGTCGTTGGCCGGACCAACGACGTTGGCGGCGATGTTGGTCGCGAGCGTGGCGAGGCAGAGGGCGAAGAGGGCGCCGACGAGCACGAGGGGGTTTTTGAAACGCGTGAGGACTTCGATCGGATCCCAGAGGGTTTTGCCGTAGATGATCGTGGTCGCGGACGTGACGGCGACGCCGATGAACGAGTAGAGCGCCATCGTCGTGGGGAGGCCGAGCACCTGGCCGAGGATTTGGTCGCGCTGGGATTTCGCGTAGCGGGAGAAGTCGGGGATATTGAGCGAGAGCGTGGCCCAAAAGCCGATCATGCCGGTGAGCGAGGGCGCGAAGACGGACCAGAATTGGCCGGCCTTCGGCTGGCCGGCGTCGAAGGCGGAGGGTTGCGAAAGGATCGGGCCAAAGCCGCCGGCGGTGTGCCACGCCCACCAGAGGAGGAGCAGGCCGAGCGCGATGAGGAGCGGGGCTTTGATGTTCAGGAGCACGCGAATGGTGTCGATGCCGCGCCAGATGACCGCCATGTTGACGGCCCAGAAAAGAAGGAAGCAGGCGAAGTGCGCCGGAGAGATCGCGAGGATGGGCAGCGCCGCGCCGCTCGCGATGGAGGGAAAAAACACGCCGAGGATCCGGTAGATCGCATCGCCGCCGATCCACGTCTGGATGCCGAACCAGCCGCAGGCGACGAGCGCGCGGAGGAGCGCGGGGAGATTGGCACCGGTGGTGCCGAACGACGCGCGGCAGAAGACGGGAAACGGTATGCCGTAGCGCGTGCCGGCGTGGGCGTTGAGGATCATCGGAATCACGACGATCACGTTGCCCAGGAAAATCGTGAGCACGGCCTGCGACCAGTTCATGCCGCTGCCGATGAGGCCGGATGCGACCATGTAGGTCGGGATACAGGCCGACATGGAAATCCACAGCGCGGCGAACGATGCCGTGCCCCACTTGCGGCCGGAGGGCGGCACGGGGGCGAGGTCGTCGTTGTAGAGCGGCGATCCGTGCGCGCCGGTGAGAGCGGCGGTGGAGTCGATGATCTCGGAAGAGGAAGACATGTTTTTTTAACCGCCGATTACGCAGATGCGGCGGATGGATTCAGGAGATTTATCAGCGGTATCCGCGTAATCGGCGGTTAAAAATGACTGGGTTTCCGCTGGAGGAATTGTCCACGGCCGAGCGTGCCGGTGAATTTGCCGTCGCGGGCGGCGACTTGGCCGCGGACGGTGACGACGCTGGCGCGGCCCTCGATGGGCCAACCTTCAAAGGCGCTGTAATCGACGGCCATGTGCTGGGTCTTTGCAGAAATCGTGCCGCGATAATTCGGATCGAAGACGACGAGGTCAGCATCGGCGCCGAGCTGGATCACACCTTTTTTCGGGAAGAGATCGAACTGCTTCGCGACCGCCGTGCTCGCGACGTTCACCATCGTATGCAGGTCGATTTTCCCCGTCTTTACGCCGTAGGTGTAGAGGAGGTTGATGCGCTCCTCGAGCGAGGGGATGCCGTTGGGGATTTTCGTGAAATCGTCGCGGCCCATCGTTTTTTGTTTTTCGAAATCGAAAGGAGCGTGGTCGGTGGCGACGGTCTGGATGAGGCCGTCGCGGAGGGCGTGCCAGAGGATGGACTGGTTGCGCGCATCGCGGAGCGGCGGCGACATCACGTATTTCGCACCCTCGAAGTTGGGTTTCTCAGCGTAGGTTTTGTCGAGCGTGAGGTATTGGATGAGCGTCTCGATGCCGACGCGCACGCCGCGCTGGCGGGCGGCGATGGCTTGGTCGAGCGCCTCTTTGCAGCTGAGGTGAACGATGTAGACTGCGGCGCCGGTGAGTTCGGCGAAGGTGAGAAGATGATGCACGCCTTCGGCCTCGACGAGCGGCGGGCGGCTCTCGTGGTGCTGGCCGGGATCGGTCTTGCCGGCGGCGAGGAGTTCCGCGCAACGCTCGGAGACGAGCGTCTCGTTTTCACAGTGGGCGGTGACGACCACGCCGAGTTCCTTCGCGAGCTTGAGCGTCCGGTAGAGTTCGGTGTCGTCGATGCCGAAGGCCCCTTTGTAGGCGAGGAAAATTTTGAACGAGCTGATGCCGCGCGCGACGATGGCGCGGAGCTGGGTTTCGGTGGTGGCGTCGAATTTCGTGACGCCCATGTGAAACGAGAAATCGCACGCGGATTTGCCGGCAGCCTGCGACATCCAGAGATCAAACGAGGCGAGCTCATCGTCTTTCCGCGCAGGGCAGCACATCTCGATGAGTGTGGTCGTGCCGCCGACGAGCGCGGCCTGGCTGCCCGTCTCGTAGGTGTCCTTGGAAAACGTGCCCATGAAGGGCAGGTAGATGTGAACGTGCGGATCGATGAAGCCGGGGAAAACATATTTGCTTGCGGCGTCGATCACCTCGGTCCCGGCGGGGGCGGAGAGATTTTTTCCGATGGCGGTGATCGTTTCGTTCTCCGCGTAGATATCGGCGGCGTAGCGGGAGTCGGCGGTGATGATTTCGCCGTTTTTGATGAGGAGGCTCATGGCTTGGCGGGCTGGAGGATTTTTAGGCCGCGAAAATACTGGCGCAGATAACCGCGGTCAGCGGTGACGAGTCCATTGGCCTGCTTCAGGGCGTGGGCGCCGATCATAAAATCGGGGATCAAGTTTTGGCGCGGGCCGCCGGCCTGACGATACGCGGCGAAGATTTGCCCGGCGAGAAACGCAGTGGCCGGATGCACCGAGTCGAAGCCAATGCCGAGCGCGGAAAGTTTTTCCTGCAACAATCGCTCCGACGAAAAAACGGCCGACAATTCGGCGTAGGTCACGTCGCAGACGACGAGGGCGTGGCCGGCGCGGAGCGTGATGAGGAGGTCGAGCCACGACGCTCCGTCGGACTCATCCTTCAGAATCGCCAGCGCGACCGAGCTATCGACGCCGAGGCGCATGGGGCGCGAGTTCCACCGGGCCGCGCAACCAAACCATCCATCCGTCGACGGTCTTTGCAGCCAGTTCCTTCTTCATGCTGCCGAGGACCGCGCGCGCTCTTTTCTCGTCCACGACGCGGCGGGCCTGCAGGAACGGGGCGTTTTCGTCGAACTCGATCACTTGGCCCTTTTTCAGGCCCCAGCGTTTGCGGAGGCGCGCGGGAATGGTGATCTGTCCCTTGCTGGTGATGGTGGTTCTCATGAGGGAGGAGTAAGGCGGTGGGGTAAGGCGTTCAAGCAGGGAGTCGTTGTTTTTGGGCAGTGCCGGCGGGGACGATTTCGCCGTTTTTGAGGAGAAGGCTCTTGGGCAAATGGCGCTGATTTTTCCCGCGGATTTCGCGGATGAGGCGGATGGCTTGGTGAATTTATCAGCGTAATCAGCGGTTAAAAGGAGCGGTGTTTTATTTCCTCCACACATCGCCGGCGGTGCCGCCGAACCATTTTGTCGTGATGACTTTTTGCTGGGTGTAGAACTGCACGGCTTCCTTTCCCTGGATGTGGAGGTCGCCGTAGAAGGAGTCGTCCCAGCCGGTGAAGGGGAACATCGCCATCGTCGCGGGGACGCCGATGTTGATGCCGACCATGCCGGCTTTCACGCGGTGCTTGAACTCGCGCGCGGCACTGCCGCTGTTCGTGAAGATGGCGGCGCCGTTGCCGTAAGCGGAGGCGTTGGTGAGTTCGATGGCGCGGTCGAGATCGTCCATGCGCATGACGTTCAGCACGGGACCGAAGACTTCCTCGCGGGCGAGCGTCATGCTCGCGGCGACTTGGTCCACGATGGTCGCGCCGACGTAGTAGCCGCCGGGAGCGTCGGGGATTTTTACGCCGCGGCCGTCGGCGATGATTTTCGCGCCTTCGGTTTCGCCGCTCGCGAGCAGGCTGAGCACGCGGTCGCGGTGCGCGGCGGTGATGACAGGGCCCATGTCGGGTTGGGTGGCCGGCGCGGGTTGGTCGGTGCGGCCGACTTTGATCGCGCGGGCGGCGGCGATGAGATCGGGGAGCAGGCGCTCGGCGGCTGAGCCGACGGTGATCGCGGTGGAGCCGGCCATGCAGCGTTCGCCGGCGCAGCCGAAGGCGGCGGTGGAGAGCGCCTCGACGGTTTTCGCGATGTCGGCGTCGGGCATGATGACGAGGTAGTTTTTCGCGCCGCCGTTGGCCTGGACGCGTTTCCCGTTTTTCGTGCCGGTTTCGTAAATGTATTTCGCAATGGGCGTGGAGCCGACAAAGGAAATCGCGCGGACTTTCGGATGCGTCAGCAGCGCATCGACGGCGGGGCGGCCGCCGTGGACGAGGTTGAGCACGCCTTTCGGGAGGCCGGCTTTTTCTAAGAGCTCGACGAGGAGGACGGCGGTGAGCGGGACTTTTTCGCTCGGCTTCAGGACGAAGGTGTTGCCGCACGCGAGGGCGAGCGGGAACATCCAGAGCGGCACCATCGCGGGGAAGTTGAACGGCGTGATGCCGACGCAGACGCCGAGCGGCTGGAGGAGTGTCTCGCAATCGACGCCGCGGGCGAGGTTGCCGAGGGTGTCGCCGAAGAGAAGCGTGGGGACGCCGCAGGCGTATTCGATATTTTCGAGCCCGCGGTAAACGCTGCCGCGCGCCTCGCCGAGGGTCTTGCCGTGCTCGCGGGAAACGGTGCGGCAGAGGAGATCGAAGTTTTCCTCGACGAGCTGGCGGTAGCGGAAGAAGACGCGCGCGCGTTCGACGGCAGGGGTGTCGCGCCACGCGGGAAACGCGGCGTGCGCGGCCTCGACGGCGGCGTTAACCTCCGTAGGGCCGCCGGCTGGACAGGCGGCAATGACGTCGCCGGTGGAGGGATTGAAGACGGGCGTGGTGGCGAGGTCGCGAGGTGTGAGCCATTCGCCGGCGATGTAGAGGGGGCAGGGGGTGAGGGAAGTGGCGAGTGACATGGGCGAGCGAGGAGTTGGCCAGTCAGAGGCCGAGGTGAGCAGAGGAGTTTTGGGCGAAGTGAAGCACTCGACGGATAGAGACGAAGCGCGCCGATTCGTCGCAAATGAAGTAAACAGCGTAGGGAAAACGCGGGGTCATCGCGAGGCGGTGCTCGGCATGGCGAACCCGGAAAATTTGCGGCGATCGTTGAGCCAAAGAGATCGTGGCATCAACGCACCGGACGAAATCTGCGCCCAAGCCGGGCACGCGCTGTTCATACCAATCGAAGGCTGCGGCGATGTCGGCCTCTGCACGCGACGAGATGCGCAGCTCATGATTCATCGCTTACGCGGAGGGGCGGCGGCCGAGAATGCGAGCGCGAGTCTCGGGCCACGGGGAGCCTTCGCGCGGGTTGGCCTGATAGTCGGAGAAGCTTTGGTCGAGCTCGCGCACGTGCCAGTCTGGCAGTGGCAGCGAATCGGATTTGGCGGTGATTGCAGCCCAGAGTTCCTCGACCAGCTCCAATTTTGAGGTGACGGACGCATCGCGAAGTTCAGGGATGTCGGCGAGTTTCATGGGAGGAAGGTGATGGAGAATTTGGTGGTCGTAAAGCTGTGGCTGGTCCGCAGGGCACTCGGCGATGACGTCGCCGGTGGAGGGGTTATGGACGGGCGTGGTGGGGATTTTTGGTGTGAGCCATTCGCCACCGATGAAGAGAGGAGAGAGCAGAAGTCATGAAGGAATATTTTTAACCACGGATTTCACGGATTAACACGGATGACGGAGATCTGAACTACCCTTAGTGAAACTCATGGGGTGCGTCGCTTGGGTTCTTCTTTGCCCAGCAAGGTCACATACCAATTTTTCCATTTCTCATTTTCACCCCTGGTGCGGTTTTCGCCGTATGCGTCGGGGTAGTCAAAGTCGCGGTCGGTGTCCGGATTAATCTTCCATTTTTTCCACGCGTAGTGGTGAAGCCATTCGTGGATGACGGTGTGGATAGAGGTATCTTTGATGCAGACTTCGCCGGATCCTCGACAGTAACCACTGATATCATCGTCCCTGCCGGGATAAATCGCCCCGCAATAAGGATCGGGCCTTTTTAGCGTCACGTAAAATAGCTCAAGGCTTACCGTGAGTGCGCACCGACTGGGGGCTGAAGGCGAATTGTAGGTGCCGACGACGTCTTTCTGGCTGGCCTTGTCAAAGTCGCGCTTTGTGACGCCGTTACTCTGGGAAATCGACGTTTTTACCTGGACTCTTTTGCTGCTTAGCTCGCTCACGTAGCGGCTAAACTCGCTCGCGAGAGTTTCAATTTTAGCGACCGTGTATCCCGCAGGGTAGAATATTTCCACATGTTCGATTTCTGCGTCGAGGTTGGGTTGGTCGTCGGGTGTGCTCATGGATTCTTCGCTTCGCTCAGAATGACAATCTTGGGGATTCATTCGTGTTCATCCGTGGTTAAAAATTCCGGAGTTCAGCCTTTCGACAGCGCGTCGGACTGTTTCACGAATTCGTCGCCGGTCCATTCGGCGTCGCTCTTCACGACTTTGGTTGCGCTCGCGGCGGCGGCTTTTTGGGCGGCTTTTCTCGCGGTTTGTTTTTGGACGAGGTCGGCGTGGGTCGTGAAGTAGTCGAGGCTCTTGCCTTTGAAATCGGCGAGGGTCTCGAAGTTGTGCTTCGCCATGAACGCGAGCAGCTCTTCACACATCGGTTTCACGCATTCGTAGCCGAATTTCATCACTCCCGTGCAAACCTGCACGGTGTCGCTGCCGAGGAGGATGAATTGGGCGGCGTCGTTTCCGCTCTCGATGCCGCCGAGGCCGGAGAGTGAGCAGCCGGGGAATTCTTTTCGGATCATCGTGGCCAGTTCCATCACCATGCGGAGCGCGATGGGTTTTACCGCTTTCGAGGAATAGCCGCCGGGCGTCGTGTAGCCTTCGACGCAGGGATCGGGGCGGAGCGTGTCGAGGTTGATGCTCGTGAC
>JANYBX010000385.1 GCA_025360615.1 Opitutia bacterium | reverse complement strand
TTCACTCGCTTCTCGAGGAATCGCTGGCGATGCTGCGGCAGGATCTGAACCAGAAAAACATCCAGCTCACGCTGCGGATGGACGCCTCGCGGCACAGCGTGATGGGGGACGACATGCGGTTGAAACAGATTTTTTGGAACGTGCTCAAGAACGCGGTGAAATTCTCCCCAACCGGAGGCCTCATCACCATCGAGACGCAGGTTAACCCCGCCACCGATCTGCTCGTGGTGAAAGTGACCGATGCCGGCATCGGGATGTCCGCCGAGGAAATCTCGCGAATTTTCTCCGAGTTTTCCCAAGGCGACCACGCGGCGGCGCAAGGCGGCGGCCAGTTTGGCGGACTCGGCCTCGGTCTCGTGATCTCCCAAACCCTCGTGCGGCTGCACACCGGCGTGATTAGGGCCACCAGCCCCGGCCGCGATCAGGGCTCGACGTTCCTCATTGAATTTCCGTTGTGCGACGAGACTTCCGCGGCGGCTCCCACCGCCGAGAAACCCGGCCCGCGTGGATCTTCGGCCGCAGCGCCCTCCCGTCGCCCGCGCATCCTCCTCGTCGAGGATCACAAGCCCACCTCCCGCACCCTCGCCGCCCTCCTCGCGCGGCGACACTACGAGGTGGTGACCGCGGATTGCGTCGCCGAAGCCCGGGCTCGGGTCGAAGAGGGAAAGTTCGATTTCGTGATCTCGGATGTGGGACTGCCGGACGGGAATGGCTGCGACCTCATGGCCGAATTTCGCCTCAAGCACTCGCTCTCCGGCATCGCGCTCACCGGCTACGGAATGGAGGAGGATGTGAAGCGCACCAAAGCCGCCGGTTTTGTCGCCCACCTGACGAAGCCGGTTCGCATGCAAGACTTGGACAAAGCGCTGGCATTGTTCACGACCGCCGACGCGTGACCGGGAGCCAGGTTTTTAAAAACCACCGGGCTGTTTCCAAAAATTTCAGGAGTCCGCCGGCAGGGTGAAATAAAAACGCGCGCCGCCTTCGGCCGGCCGTTCGTGTCCGCACTGCCCGCCTTGAAGCGCGACGAGCCGTTGCACCACCGAAAGCCCCAGCCCCGGCGTTTTCACGACGTGAAGCCGCTCGAAGGGGGTGAACAGCGCGGCTTGGCGCGCGGTCGGGACTCCGGCGCCGCGATCCGTCACGGTAAAGCGAAAGCCGCGCTCATCCGGCGCCCACGCGATCACGATGGCCGGTGCGGCTCCGCCATGCTGGAGCGCGTTGTTCAGCAGGTTGGTCCAGATTACTTGCAACCATTCGGCCACCCCGTTCACCGCCGGCCAGCTGGAAGGCAGCGTGACCGTGGCCGAGGTATTTTCGATTCTGTGGTGCAGATGCTGAAGCACGTGCCGGAGCACGTCGGCCATTTCGATTCCTGTGCGGGGAGACGGCTGGGCCGACGCCCACATCAGGAAACCCACGCGATCGACGATCTGGTGAATTTCCTCCGACGAGCTCTTCACAATCTCCGCCATCGTGGCGATGGTCTCGGTTTCATCCGGGGAAATTTCCGTGAGCACATCGGCGCTCGTGTGGATGCTTCCCACGGGGGAGCGCAGATCGTGGCTGATGCGGCGGGCGAGGGTCTTGAGGTCGCCCACTAGCCGGAGATTTTCCGCGCGAAGAACCTGCTGCGCCACCGCGGAGCGAAAAACACGGCCAAGCAGCGGGGCGTTCCACTCCGCTGGCGGAACCGTTTCGACGCCCTCGACCAGCTCGGAACCGAGGGCCACCAATGCCCAGAGCGACTGGCCGTGGAGAGTGGCCATCCCAAGCGCCTCCTTGACGGCCGGCGAGCCCGACCCGATCACGAACAGGCAGCTTCCGCTCCCGGCAGCGCGGGCGGCGGCATCGGTCACGCTGGTGACGTCTACGACCAGCGCACCCGAAAACGCTCTCGCCGCGGCGTCGACCACCACCGGCCGCGCCCGCTCGGGAATCTCCAGGAGGAAAATTTGCAACGAGGTCATTTCAAAGCATCGGCCTCACCGGCCGGACGGAGCCCGGCTTTGGCGCGATGGGCAGTGATGCGTGCGATCTGGGTTCGCAGATCATCCAAGCTGAAAGGTTTCACCAGGCAGTCGAGGGCACCGCGTTGCCGCGCCTCGGCGGCGATCTCGTCCCGGGCGTGCGCCGAGAACATCACCACCGGCACGGGATTCGCTCGCGTGACCAGCGTGGAAAGAAACTCAAACCCGCTCTCCCCGGCGAGGTTCACGTCGAGAAACACGGCGTCGATTCGCTGCGTGTTCAGAATCTCACTGGCCTCGGCCACGGTGCTCGCGGTGTGCGGGACGCAATCGAGCATCCGCAGCGCGACCGCGGTGACGCGCACAAGGTTGGGCTGATCGTCAACGACGAGAATGGTCATGCGAATGCGATTCAGCCGACGACCGGCGCGAGTTGGCCGTTGGAAACGTTTTTCAAAGGGAGTGAAAATAAACCCCTGCGCGCGAGCGGTTCAAGACTTCCTGCAAGCGTGAGTCGGCAATGGCTTGATGGCGGCTGTGACGCGCGTTTTTTCGCGCCCGCGACGTCACCGCCAAAAACAATTTCTTGCACTTCGTCGCGGCGCAGCTAACGGCTCGCGTCTTAATGAAGACCCTCATCATCGCCGAAAAACCGTCGGTAGCGGCGGACTTGGCCAAGTCGCTCGGCAAAATTCCCAAGTCCGGCGACCACTACGAGAATGATGAATATGTGATCTCATCCGCCGTCGGCCACCTCGTGGAACTCGAGATGCCCGAGGACATAGACAAGAAAAAATACGGCTTCTGGCGCTTGGAGATGCTGCCGATCATCCCGGAGAAATTCGGCCTCAAGCCCATCGAGTCCGCCAAGGAGCGCTTTACCCATCTCAAAAAACTCCTCGCCCGCAAGGACGTCGATCTCGTCATCAACGCCTGCGACGCCGGCCGTGAGGGTGAGTTGATCTTCACTTATATCTACCAGCTCACGAAGTGCAAAATCCCCTTCAAGCGCGCGTGGATGCAGACGATGACCGCCGACGGCATCCAGAAGGCGTTCCAAAACCTCCGCGAAGCCTCGCAAATGGCAGGCCTCGCCGACGCCGCGCGGTGCCGCAGCGAGAGCGACTGGCTCATCGGCATCAACGGCACTCGTGCCCTCACCAAGCGCATGTTCGGCTCCCGCGCCGGCAACGTCGCCTCCGTCGGGCGCGTGCAGACGCCCACGCTCGCCATCATCTTCGCGCGCGAACTGGAGATCCGTAATTTCAAAGCGCGCGCGTTCTGGCGCGTCACCGCGCAGTTCACCATCGCGAAGGGCGCCTACGAGGGCGTTTACCAGCGCGCCAATTTCAAGCGCGCCGAGAACGACGAGCATGATCGCATCGACCGCATCTGGGAGCAGGCCCTCGGCGAAGCCGTCCTCGCCGCCTGCGCCGATGGCACGCTCGCCAGGGTCACCGAGGAAAAAAAGGGCGCCACGCAAGCCGCCCCGCGCCTCTACGATCTTACCACGCTCCAGCGCGAGGCCAACGGCCGCTTCGGCCTCCCCGCCCGCCGCACGCTGCAAATCGCGCAAGCCCTCTACGAGCGCCACAAGGTCATCACCTACCCCCGCACCGATTCGCGCGCGCTGCCCGAGGATTATATTCCCACCTGTCGCGAGACGCTCACGAATCTTCAGGGCGATCTCGGTAAACACGCCGCCCATCTCCTGGCCTCCGGCTGGCTGCGCCCCAACAAGCGCATTTTTAATAACGCCCAAATCTCCGATCACTTCGCGATCATCCCCACCACCACCGAGCCCAAGAACCTCGATGAGATGGAGGCGAAAATCTACGACATGATCGCGCGGCGCTTTGTCGCCACGTTTTACCCGTCCGCCGAGTTCGACGTCACCACGCGCATCAGCACGGTCGCCCCCGGTCACGATTTCAAAACCGAGGGCAAGGTTCTCACTGCGCCGGGCTGGCTCGCCGTTTACGGCAAGCACACCGTCGATGACGACTCTGCCGACTCGAAAGCCCTCCCCGCGCTCTCCGCCGCCGACAAAGACCAGGCTGCGACGAGCGAAGCGAAACTCCACGCCGAGTTCACGAAGCCGCCGCCACGCTACACGGAGGCCACGCTGCTCTCCGCGATGGAAGGCGCCGGCAAACTCGTCGACGACGAGGACATGGCGGAAGCCATGAAGGAGCGCGGTCTCGGCACGCCCGCCACGCGCGCGGATACCGTCGAAGGCCTCATCAACCAAAAATACATGGAGCGCAACCAGCGCGAGCTCGTGCCGACACCGAAGGCCGAGTCGCTCCTCCAGTTTCTCTCCGCGGTCAAGGCCGACGCGCTCACGAAACCCGACATGACCGGCGAGTGGGAATACAAGCTCCGCCAGATGGAGCACGGCAAATACTCGCGCGACAAATTCATGGCCGAGATCGTCGAGGTCGTGAAAGGCGTCGTCGATCGCACCAAGAACTTCGAGGAGGATGATTCCGCCGCGCGCGAGACCGACATCATCTCGCCCACCGACGGCAAGCCCATGCTCGAAACCCTGCGCGGCTACAAATCCCGCGATGGCATTCTCATGGTCTACAAAGTTGTCACGGGCCGGAAACTAGAAGAGTCCGAGGTCAAGGAACTCGTCACCAACGGCGAGATCGGGCCGCTCGACGGCTTCGTTTCGCCGCGCACCGGCAATCGTTTCCCGGCCAAGCTCGTCCTCGCCGACGATCCGAAGCACGAGGGCAAGCGCCGCGTCGATCTCGACTTTGGCAACAAGTTCGACCTCGCCACGCTCGCGCCGTTCTGGACCGATCCGAAGACCGGCGCCGAACTCTGCGAAGCGCCCACGAGCTACGTCCTCCGCGAGAAAAAGGGCGAGGCCTACGAACAGACCTTCAGCGTTGGCCGCCTCATGTGTCAGAAACCCATCACGCGCGAGATCGCCATCCAGCTCGTCTCGCAGCCGAAGACCGATCTCATCCAAGCCTTCACTTCGAAAAAAGGCCGGCCCTTCGATGCCTATCTCGTCCGCGTCGGCCCGAAGTTTTCATGGGAATTTCCTCCCCGCAAACCTCGCGTCGGCAAGGACGGCAAGACCATCGAGCGCAAAGCCAAGGTCCCGCCCGATCTCTCGAAAGCCCAGCCGCTCGTCGAAAGCAAACTCCACGACGGCCAGCTCGTGCAGACGCCCGAGGCCTTCTACGTCACCAAGCCCAACGCCGACGGCTCGCCGCGCATCGTCTTCGAACTCAAGCGTGTCCTTTGCCAAAAGGAACTCCCGTCCGAGGAGATCGAGCGCCTCGTCACCGACGGCCGCACCGGCTTGATCGACGGCCTCGTTTCCAAGCGCGGCTCCAACTTCAGCGCCTACCTCGTCCTTTCGAAGGACAAGAAAAAAGCCGAGTTCGAGTTCCCTCCACGCTGACGCGTGACGCGCTCCGACATGTCGCCCGCCTGAGCGACTTCGCAAAAGGCTCTTTCACTGCGTCCCGATTGTCGTTTGCGCAGTAACTTCCATCGGACCACGGCGTCTAGCCCTGCACCGTGAAATCCCCCAAGACCCTCCTCGTCGCTCTGCTCGCCCTCGCTGTTCTCGGCACCGCCTCGCTCGCGTGGAAGCAATATCAGGAACTGATCGGGCTCCGCGCCGCCGCCCTCGATGCCGATGATCGCGCCGCTCGCCTGGCCGCCGCCGAAAAACGCGCCAAGGATCTCGCTGCCCAGCTCGCCGCGTTGCACGCCCAGGGGGAAAACCTCGCCGACGCCGCCGGCGATGCGGCCCCCGCCGACGCACCGGCCGACGCCGCCAATCCCCGCGGTAATCGCGGCCAGCGTGGCGGTCGCGGCGGACCCGGTGGTGCGATGGCCGCGCTCATGCAGAAACCCGAAGTACAAAAGCTCGTCGCCATCGAGCAGAAGGCCGCACTCGACAACCGCTACGCCGCGCTCTTCAAAAATCTCAACCTTTCCCCCGAGCAACTCGACAAATTCAAAACCCTCCTCCTTGAGCGCCAAGCTTCGCTTCAAGATGTCCGGAGCGCCGCCCGGGACCAAGGCCTCGATCCCCGCGCGGATCCCGAGGGTTTCCGCAAACTGATCGCCAGCACGCAGGCCGAACTCGATGCCGGTATCAAGGCCGCCATCGGCGACGCCGCTTTCGATCAATATAAGAATTTCGAGCAAACCGGCGCGCAGCGCAATACGGTGGACCGCCTCCAGCAAAGCCTCAGCTACACCTCCGCTCCTCTCACCCCCGATCAGGCTGCAAAAATGGTTCAGATTCTCAGCCAAACCGCCCCGCAGCGCGTTGCGACCGGCACCGCGGCCAACGGCCAGCCTCAGGACGCCACGGCCAACGCCGGTGGCGGTGGCCGCGGAGGTTTTGGTGGCGGCTTCGGCGGAGGTTTCGGCGGTGGTGGTGGCGGTGGTGGTCAGACCTCCCCGATCACCAATCAAACCATCACCCTCGCCCAAGGCGTGCTCACTCCCGTGCAGCTCTCCACGCTCCAGCAGCTCCAACAAGCCCAGCAGGCCCAACAGCAACTCAACCAGCTTCGCCAAAATGCCATGGAGACCAACGCCAATGCCGGTAACAACGCCACCACCGGCACCCCGGCTGGCGGCACCGCGCCCAACACGCGTCGCGGTAATCGCGGCGGCGGCTGAGAATCCGGTAAGTTTCGCCGGGAGCCGCGCCGACGAAGTCCGTTTCGAGTCCGGCACAGAATGCGCTTGTCGCTGAGAAGGGCCGGTATCTACCGTGCTCCGCTCTCTCAACGTCCATCGCCACCATGATCGTCACCACCGCCCAGCTCTTCAAACACGCCTACGGAAAATACGCCGTCGGCGCCTACAACATCAATAACGCCGAGCAGGCGATGGGCCTCTTCAAGGGCGCCATCCAGTCGAAGGCGCCTTTCATCATCCAGATTTCCAAGGGCGCACGCGCCTACACCGACAAGCGGATGCTTGAGGCCATCATCCGCGCCGCCGGCGAAATTTTCCCCGAGGCCATCTACGCCGTCCACCTCGACCACGGTGACGAAGCCACCTGCTACGACTGCATCGACTCCGGTTTTTTCAGTTCCGTCATGATCGACGCCTCGCACGATCCGTTCGAGGAAAACGTCGCCATCACCAAGCGCGTCGTGGACAAAGCCCACGCCAAGGGTCTCTCCGTCGAAGCCGAACTCGGCATGCTCGGCGGCGTCGAGGAAGACATCAAAGTCGAGGAAGGTAACGCCTGTCTCACCGATCCCGCCGAAGCCGAGGATTTCGTGAAAAAAACCGGCTGCGATTCCCTCGCCTGCGCCATCGGCACTTCCCATGGTGCCTTCAAATTCAAAGGCCGCCAGTCGCTGCACTTCGACGTGCTCGACAAGATCAAGGCCAAGCTCCCCGGTTTCCCGCTCGTCATGCACGGCTCGTCCTCCGTCCCGAAGGATGAAGTCGATCGCATCAACAAGGCCGGCGGCACGATCAAGGATTCGATGGGCGTCGATCCCGCCGAATACCTCCCCGCAGCCAAGCGCGGCGTGACCAAGGTCAACATCGACACCGACGGCCGCCTCGTCTGGACCCGCGTGCATCGCGAGTATTTCCAAGCCAAGCCCGGCGACTTCGATTTCCGCCCGCCCGGCAAGATCTTCATCGTCGAATACGCGAACTTCATCGCCAGCCGCAACATCCTCCTCGGCAGCGCCGGCCAGCTCGACGATCTCCGTAAGAGCCTCGGCAAGTAATCAATGGTAGGCGGGGTGCCAAGCCACTCCGCCTACCTTGCTCCGTAGTTGGACGACCGCCTACTCCAACCCCAGCGCCTTCCGCCCC
The DNA here is from genome assembly GCA_025360615.1 of Opitutia bacterium. GTDB lineage: Bacteria > Verrucomicrobiota > Verrucomicrobiia > Opitutales > Opitutaceae > Tous-C4FEB. Next base: position 22,369 of record JANYBX010000385.1, on the reverse strand, counting down.
TCGGCCGAAATCATCTGCGGCGTCCAAATCGGATCCCACACGATGTGAACCTTCGCCGACTCGACCGTCGGCAGTGCCGCGATTTTTTGCCGCGCATCCTCCGCGATCGTCGGGCCCATGCCGCAACCCTGCGCCGTGAGTGTCATCTTCACTTCCACCGTGTGTTTTCCGCCCGCCGCCGATTCGATGGCCAGGTCATAGACGAGCCCAAGATCGACGATGTTCACCGGAATCTCAGGGTCAAAACACGTCCTCAGCGCGCCCCACACCACCTGCTCGTTGAAGTCGCCTGCGACTGCTGCCACCGCCACGCCCGCCGATTTTGCCGGGGCGTAGCCGCTGATCGCGCCGGTGTTTTCCTGCGCGATGCGAAACAGCCCCCGCTCAGTGCGCACCGTCACGTTGCCGCCGAGCGTTTGCGTGATGAACACGCTCGTCCCCGTCGGCAGCGTCACCGCGTCGCCGGCCGGAATCGCGGTCGCCGGAATGTCTCTCGTCAAAGTTGTTTCCATGGTTCGGATCGTCGTGACTTCAGCGAATCATGTATTCCATCGGCAACCGCGCGTAGACGCCCTGCGGATCGTTGAACGTCCGCAACGCCGCCAATTCCGTCTTCATGCGCTCCACGATTTTTTCGACCACGCCGACATTGGCCGACGCGCGTGCGTCGGGCGCGAATTTTTCGATCATTTCCGTGATCGCCTCGGCCAGCTCCTTTTTCTGCGGATATTCGACGATCCGGTAGTTCGCGCCGAGCCCCGCCTTGGTCGCCGCAAACTTGATCGCGGCGTCGAGCCCGCCGATCTCATCGACGAGCCCGAGCTTCTGCGCCTCCGCGCCCGACCATACGCGGCCCTGCGCGATCTCCTCGACCACCTCACGCTTCAGTTTGCGCGCCTCGGCGACTTTCCCGACAAACTCGCCGTAAATCCAATCCACCAGATTTTGAAAAACCGCGAGCTCCTCGGGCGTCTTGGGCCGCGAGATCGTGAGGGCATCGGCAAATTTCCCGGTCTTCACGCTGTCGAACGTGAGGCCAAAATCGTTCGCGAGTTTCTTCACGTCGAACTGGATCCCGAACACGCCGATCGAGCCCGTGATCGTGGTCGGCTCGGCAAAAATCCGGTCGCTATAGGCTGAGATCCAGTAGCCGCCCGAGGCCGCATACGTGCCCATCGAGACGATCACAGGCTTCGCTTTGCGGGCGAGGCGGATTTCGCGCTGGATGTGTTCCGACGCCGAGGCGCTGCCACCGGGGCTGTTCACGCGCAGCACGATCGCCTTGATCGAATCATCCTGTCGCAACCGCCGGATTTCCCGCGCGAATTTTACTCCGCCGATTTCCCCGCGTTCCCCCTCGCCATCGACAATCGAACCCTCGGCATAGATCACCGCGATCTGTTTCCGGCTCGTTCCGCTCCCGGTCGCACCCGGCTTCGCGGCATCGAGGCGGTCGCGCGCGATCTTCATGTATTCCGCGAGCGTCACCTGCTTGAACGTGTGCTTGTCCGAGCCCGCGCCCGTCTTCGCCTTCAGCTCGTCGATGACTTCGTCCCGATAGGCCACGCGGTCCACCAAGCGGCCTTTCTTCGCCGCGTCGGCGCGGATCAGGCCCTGTGCATCCACCACTTCCTGGATTTTCGCCGGTGTCAGCCCGCGCGCCTGCGCGATGTCGCTCACCATGCTGCCCCAGATGTCGTCCAAAAGTTTCTGCGTCTGCTCGCGGTTTTCCGTGCTCATTTCCTTCCGCGTGAACGGCTCGACAAAGGCCTTGTATTTGCCGACGCGCGTCACTTGCACGCCGATGCCGTATTTTTCAAATGCACCCGTGTAGAACATCGGCTCGCTCGCGAGGCCCGGCATGATGATCAGACCATACGGATCGAGCGCGATCTCGGTCGCGGCCGAGGCCAGGAAATAATCCTTCGTCGTCGCGGATTCGAGGAAGGCTTTGACCGGCTTTCCGCCCGCCTTGAAGTCCAGCAACGCCGCGCGCACTTCCTTCAGCGCCGCGTAACCCGAGCCGTAGCCCGCCGGCGCGAGCGCGCCTTTCAACAGGACGCCGGCGATGCGCTCGTCATCCTTCGCCGCCCGCAGCGCGCGCGTGACAGAGCGCAGTTGTAGGGTGTTCGAATGCCCGCCGGTGAACTGGCTGAAGTCCATCAACGGCGGCGAATCCGTGATGTTCGCATCCAGGTCAAAAACCAAGTAGGCGCCGTTTTCGACCGAGGGCGCCTTTTTCTCGCCGCTCATCGCGACGATGGCGCCGAGGATGCCGACAAACAACAGCGCCGCGCCGCCCGTGAAGATCACCAGCGCCACCAGCGCGCCCAGCATCGAGGTAAAGAAATTTTTCATGCAGTTTCGCGCACCGTAGCCGCTTTCAACCGCTCAGCCAGTAGAAAGAAGCTACGCTCGGCCAGGCCAGTGCGCGCTTAAGCCCCGCCGGTTCGCGTCGATATTAACAAGGCCGTCACGTCCACGCCTCACGAACAAGTTGCCTCCATCCATGCACCTCCTTACCCCTGAATCCATGAGCGAGCAAAAAGAGCTGCTAACCACCAACCGCAAGGCTCTCACGATCAATCTCGATGAGCCCCGCTACGGCACCTTCGCCGAGATCGGCGCCGGCCAGGAAGTCGCCCGCGTGTTTTTCCAAGCCGGCGGCGCGTCCGGCACCATCGCGAAATCCATCTCGGCCTACGACATGACGTTTAGCGACGCCATCTACGGCAAGGCCCCGCGCTACGTTTCGCGCGAGCGCCTCCTGCTGATGCTCGATCGCGAATACCAGCTCCTCATCGAGCGTCTCGCCACGCAGCGCGGCGACCGCACCACGTTTTTCGTTTTCGCCAACACTGTCTCCGCGAGAAATTTCAAGGGCACCAATGAGGCCCACGGTTGGATGGGCGTCCGTTTCCAGACCGAGGCCGGCGGCGAGCCGAGCGACGTCCTCCTCCACGTCCGCATGTTGGACAAGGAAAACGTCCTCCAGCAACAGGCCCTCGGCATCATCGGCGTCAACCTCCTCTACGGCGCTTTCTACTATCACGCCGATCCGAAAAAACTCATCGAGTCCCTCCTCGACGCCCTCTCCTCCGACCGCATCGAGGTCGACATGCTGAAGTTCACCGGCCCCGCGTTCAAGGGCGTGGACAACCGCCTTATGTCGCTCTGCCTCGTCCAATACGGCCTCACCAACGCCGTCATGTTCGGGCCCAACGGCGAGGTCCTCCAGCCCTCCGAGGTGCTCTACAAAAAAGCCATCCTCGTCGAGCGCGGCAGCTTTCGACCTGTCACCAACGTCAACGTCGACATGCTCACCTGCGCCACCGCGCAGTTCGTCCAGGAGACTCCCGTCAAGGGCAAGGATGTCATCGTCCTCATGGAAATCACCATGAACAACCTCCTCGCCGCCGGCGAAATCGACGCCCACGACTTCCTCTCGCGCGTCGACCTGCTTGGCGACATCGGCTTCACCGTCCTCATCTCGAACTACTCGGAATATTACCGGCTCACGTCCTACTTCCGCCGTTACACGAAGGAGATGATCGGCGTCGCGATGGGCATCAACAACCTCATCGAGATCTTCAACGAGAAGTATTACGAAAACCTTGAGGGCGGCATCCTCGAGTCGTTTGGCCGGCTCTTCCGGAATTCCGTCAAACTCTACATCTACCCGATGCGCCAGGAAGGCTACGACCGCTACAGCGCGCCCGCCGATGCCGCCGCTGGCCGCGGCAATGTCACCACCCACGCCTTCGCCTCCTCGGTCCTCATCAACGCGAAAAACGTCCACATCGTGGACCACCTCCGCAATCTCTACGCCCATCTGCTCGAAGCCCACTACATCGACTGCATCGTCGGCTTCGACCCCAGCACGCTCCACATTTTCTCCCGCGACGTGCTCCGCCGCATCAAGGAAGGCGACGCCGCTTGGGAGACGATGGTCCCCACCGCCGTCGTCGCCGCCATCAAGAAGCGCGGCCTCTTCGGCTACACCGCCGCGATCAAGCAGGCCGGTTAAACCTCGCTCTCTCTTTCTCTGATGGAGGCGGGGTGCCCTCACCCCGCGTGCTGCGTGCAACGCTTCATCACCCACGCGACCGCTTGCCCCGCAGCCCGCCGCCTGCTCTCCTCGCGCGATGCTCACCCCCGTTGCCCCGGCGCTTTGGGCCGTCAACACCCCGCTCACCGTCCTCGGCATGTCCATCGGCCACCGCATGACCGTCGTGCGCCTGCCCGACAACACCCTCTGGCTTCACTCCCCCATCGCCTATTCCGAAGCCCTCGTGGACGAACTCGCGCACCTCGGCCAGCTCGCCCACGTCGTCGCGCCGAATTGCCTGCACGACACCTACCTCAGCGGTTGGCTCGCCGCCTGCCCCCACGTCCGCTTCCACGCCGCGCAGGGTTTTTCTCACCACCGGCCCGATCTTAAATTCAGCAGCTTCATCGGCGACACCCCGCTCCCCGCGTGGGACGGCGTCCTCGACCAGCACCTCATGCGCGGTGCCCCGCGCGTGAACGAAGTCGTCTTCCTCCACCGCGCGAGCCGCACCCTCATCCTCACCGACCTCTGCTTCAACCTCGGCCCCGAGATGCCCCTCCTCTCGCGCGTGCTCCTCACTCTCAACGGCTGCTACTGCCAGTTCGCCCCCTCGCGCCTCCTCCGCTCCACGATCAAGGACCGCGCCGCCTTTCGCGACTCGCTCACCCATATCCTCCATTGGGATTTCGACCGCATCATTTTGAGCCACGGCGAAATCATCGAAAACGGCGGCTGCCAAATGCTGCGCGAAGCCTTCGCCTTTCTATAGCCGCGCTGATTCGCGCCGCCCGCGGAGAAAATTTCGCGGCTTTTCGCGTGTTTCGCGGGCCACTTTCCGTCTAGCTCGTTCTCCTCCGCTCATGCGCTTCCACAAATACCACGCCCTCGGCAACGACTACCTCGTCCTCGACCCGCGCGATTTCCCCACTTGGAAACCCGCCCCCACCGTCGAGCAGATCCGCGTCGTCTGCCACCGTAACTTCGGCGTCGGCTCCGATGGCATCCTCTGGGGCCCGCTCCCCTCACAGCAGAGCCAGTTCGGCCTCCGCATCTTCAACCCCGACGGCTCCGAAGCCGAAAAATCCGGCAACGGCCTCCGCATTTTCTCCCGTTTTCTTTGGGACCAAAAGCTCGTCACGAATCCCGCCTTCACCGTCGAAACTCCCGGCGGACACGTCCAAGTCCTCATCAAGGAAAACGGCCAGCTCCTCACCATCGCGATGGGCTCCGTCAGTTTCGACAGCGCGAAAATTCCCGTGAACCTCGCTGGCGCGCCGCGCGAAGTCCTCCACGAAAAAATCCAAATCCTCGACCGCGAGTTCACCTACTGCGCCGCTACCATTGGCAACCCGCACTGCGTCATCCCGCTCCCCGCCGTCACGCCCGAACTCGCGCAAAAATACGGCCCACACCTGGAGACACACGCGATTTTCCCGCGCAAGACCAACGTCCAGTTTCTCCAAGTCATCGACCGCGCCAACATCCGCATCGAGATCTGGGAACGTGGCGCCGGCTACACCCTCGCGTCCGGCAGCAGCAGCAGCGCGAGTGCCGCGGTCGCGCACCGCCTCGGACTCGTGGATCGCAACGTGACCGTCCACATGCCAGGCGGCACCATCGGCATCGAGATCGGCGATAATTTTTCGATCATGATGACCGGCACTGTCAACAAAGTCGCCGAGGGCACGATGCACCCGGAACTGTTCGCGGTGAAAGTCTGACGACGATGCGCACACCCGGGCCGGCCGAATCCCCCCGCATCCAGCGCGTGCAAAGTTTCCCCGAACTGGTCGCGACGCCGTTCGCCGGCGGCGTCAATGCCCTCTGTTGGGAGCGCGCGCTGCCCGGCGATTTCGCTGCGGTCGTCGCCCAGCTCGGCACCGGCGAAGGAATCACCACGCTCGACGAGGCCCGACTGCTTGCGCTCCCCGTGAGCACAAAGGGCCGGGCCGCCATCGACTTCATGCTCGAAGACCAGCGGCTGCTCCGGGCTCACGATCTCGATCCGGTGCTCAACTGCATCCACGGCTACCCCCGCGATGAGGAACCCGGACCCATCATCACCGACGTCTTCTCCTTCCACGCCGATAGCGCCCCGGTCCCAGCCGACACCTGGCTGTGCACTTACCACGGCCCCGCGAGCGAAGGCCTGCGCAACGACGAGGCGCAACGCCGCGTGGATCTCCCCGCCACCCGCGCCGAACTCCTTCAGCTCTTCGGCGGCGAGGACAACGCCGACTTTTTGGAATTCCTCCAGGAAAACTGCTACGACCTCCACTACGCCCCTCTCCCTTCGGCGCGGCCTTGGTCATTCGGCCTCGGCCACCTCTGGCGCATCGCCTGCGATTACCCCGGCAGTCCTGTCCCACCCTGCATCCACCGCGCCCCCGCCACCCTCCCCGGCCAACCCCCGCGCCTGCTGCTGATCAGTTGAAATCGGACCCAACCGTCCATCGACGGGGGCGAACAGACAGTCCTCTGTGATGCCTGCTTTTTCAAACGGTGCGGGAATGTTTTCGCGCTCGCTCCACTTCGCCGGAAATCCAGAACCTCTTCCTCCCATGGATCCCGCCCTGCCCCCGCTCAATGCCGCCGAAGTCCGCGTGCTCGGCTCCCTCGTGGAAAAAGCCGTCACCACGCCCGACTATTATCCGCTCTCGCTCGGCGCCCTCACCAACGCCTGCAATCAGCTCACTAACCGCGAGCCCGTCGTCTCGTTTGATGAGGCCGATGTGGTCCGCGCCCTCGACGGCCTCCGCCGCAAAAATCTCGCCAGCCTTTTTCACGGCGCCGACAGCCGCGTGCCGAAATACAAACACGCCTTCACGGACCAGTTTCTCCTCACGCCCGCCGAAGTCGCCATCCTCAGCGTCCTGATGCTGCGCGGCCCACAGACCATCGGCGAACTCCGCACGCGCACCGAGCGGCTCCATCCCTTCGACCACCTCTCCGACGTTGAGGAAACCCTTCAGGCGCTCGGCGCCCGCCAGCCGAGACCGCTCGTCGCCAAACTCCCCCGCCAACCCGGCACCAAGGAATCACGCTACGCGCAGCTCCTCTCCGGCCCCGTCGACACCACCGCGACCGAACGCGCCCTGCCGCCCGAATCCGCCACGCTCACCGTCCGCGCCGAAAACGAGCGCCTCGCGAAACTCGAAGAAGAAACGGCCGCGCTCCGCCGCGAGTTCGCCGAGTTACGGCAACAATTCGCCGACTTCCGAAAGCAGTTCGAGTAGCCCGCCTCCGCCTGGGCGCAGGCCGCGGGCGAGCAACCCACCGTAAGCGTCAACGCGAGGTTTGAAAATCCGTTCTACCCCAGCGCCGCCCGCAACACCCCCGCCGCCTCTGCCCACGTCGGCAACACCCGGCTCCCCGCTTCCACTGCGAGCTGCGCGACCAGCGCGTCATCCGTCAGCACCCGTCGCAACGCCTGCGTCCACGCCACCCGATCATTCAGCGCCACGGGCAAACACCCACCGCCATCCGCATTCTCCCGGAGCACCGGCAGATCGCTGCACACGCACGGCACGCCCATCCACAGCGATTCGAGCAGCGGCAGTCCGCAGCCTTCCGCGAGGGTGGGGAATACGCTCGCGCGGGCCTGTGCATAAAGCGCCGCCACCGTCGCATCGCTCGCCGCTTCGTGGTAGTGCAGCCCGGGAAATTTCTTCGCCATCGCACCCACCCGCTCCGCCACCGGCTTCCCGAAATGCGGATTCACGCGTCCCACTAAATTTAATTCAAATTTCAATCCCTCGCTCCACAGCGTCTCGCACACGTCGAGCAGCAGCGCCTGATTCTTCCGCGGCTCCAGAATCCCCACGCACAGAATGGAGGGCGGGTGCCCCCACCCGCTTTTTCTCGCGACCCGCCCCGCCCGGTTAAAATCCGCGCCGTTGTCGATCAGCTCCACCACCGGTGTTTTTTCCAACCCCTGCCATTTCCAGAACCCGATCAAATCCTCCCGGCTCGCCGCCGACACCGCCCACACGCGGTCGAACTGCGCGAGCAGTTTCATGTAACCCGGATGCCGCGCCACGCTGTGCGGCCACGTGATGTGCGGATGCCGCAGTGGAATCGCGTCGTGAAAAATCGCCGCCGTCCGGCCTTTTCGCGTCGCGAGAAAATCCGTGATCCCGGGACGTTCTTCCTCGGAAAACAACTCGGCCGTCAGAAACCAATCCGTCGGCTGCATCGCGCGATTCCACTCCGGCCAGCGCACCGGACTCGCCGCCGCGCCCAGTTCATCCGCCAGTCGCGTGCTCACGCGCATCAGGCCCGAACGATGCCCGGAACCACCCGCCTTGGTGACATCGAAAAAAATCATGGCTGCTTCTCCGCGATCACCGCTTCGAATCGCTCCAGCAGTTTCGCCGCGTTTTTATGCGCGTCGAAATTTTCCTCCACCCAGCGCCGCGCCGCCACCCGCAGCTTTTCCGCCAGCGTGTCGTCACTCGCGAGCCGACGCAGCGCCGCCACCCACGCCGCGGGCGTTTCCACCGGTGCCACGAGGCCGCTTACGCCATCGGTGATCGCCTCCGTCGTCGCCGCCGTCGGCGACGTCACCACCAGCACGCCCGCCGCCATCGCCTCGGGGATCACGTTCGGCAACCCGTCGCGGTCGCCGCTCGGCGCGATCACGCCCGTGTGCAACAACACATCCGCCCACGCGAGCTGGCTCCACACCTCGTGTTGCGGCAGGTGGCCGGTGAACGTCACGTCCGCCGCGATGCCCAGCTGTCCCGCGAGTTTTTCCAACGCCGGCCGCAGCGGCCCCTCGCCCACGATCCGCGCCGCAAACGGCACGCCCGCCGCCCGCAGTGCCGCATAAACGCGCAGCTGGTGATCGAGCCCCTTTTTTTCCACGAGCCGCGCCACGGCCACGAGATTCAGCGGTGCGCGCGAGGAACGCAGCGGTTTCACCATCGGCAACCGGTCGAGTCCGCGGCGAATCCGGATGATTTTCTCCGCCGGCAGTCCGCGCTCCACGAGCGCCGTCCGTCCCATTTCCGTCGAGGTGTGGATGAAGGCCGCGTGTTCCAGCTTGTCGCGCAGCCACCAGTCGCCGCCGTGTTCGAAAATATCGTAGGCGTGCGCCGCCGCGCTGAACCGGTGCCCATCGAGCCGCCAGAGCAGCCACGCCGCCGTCGCCGGCGCGCCGCCCCACGCCGCATGAATCAGCGCCGGGCGATTTTCCCTCAAACTTCCCGCGAACAGGCACGCGAAGCCCGCGCCCAGCATGTTCTCCCAAAAATTCAGCCACGAGGGCGGCCGCCGCGTCACCAGCCCGCGCAGCACCTGCCTCAACACTTCCGGCCGACGCCACGATTCATACGGGATCATCCACCCCAGCGTGAGCAGCCGCCATTTGTTGAAGCGCGCGACCGGCACGCCGCGAAACGCCCCGCCGCCGCCCCACAGCGAATAGAGCCGCACCTCGACCCCGTGTGCGCGCATCGCGATGATCTCCCGCTGGAGAAACGTCTCCGTGTTTTTTGGAAACGTCGTGAACAAATAGGCGATGACCGGCTTGGAATCAGGCAAGATGGCGAAACGCTAGAGTCCTCCGCCCGCCGCGGCCAAGCGGATTGCGCGCGCCGCTAGATTTGTCCTCGGAACCCGGCGCGCGTTTCGCTTTCCTTAGTCTTGTCGTGAAACCCAATCCTTCCCCCTTCACCTTCCTCGTGGTCGCGCTGTTGGTCGGTCTGGCCAGCGCGCGCGCGCAGACTCCTTCTCCCGCCCCCGCCCCATCCGAAGCCCCCCGCCGCGCCCGCGCGATTTCCCCCGAAGTCGCCGCTTCGCTCGCCGCCGCGATGCCGAAATACACTCCGCCCAAGCCCGTCGAAAAAAAGCCCGAGGAGGAACTCCCCGACGCCCGTGAGACCGACAAACCCAAGAACGGCATCGTCCGCCTGCCCAAGTATGTCGTCCGTGAACCCAAGGCTCCCATCTTCCGCGAACGCGACATCAACACCCCCCAGGGCCTCGCCAACATCGCGATGAAACGCTACATCACCGAGACCGACCGCGCCCTGAATCGTTGGAATCTTTTTGGCACGCAGAGCAGCTCGGGCACCGATGCGACGACTGCGCGCGCGCTGCAAATGTATGCCGAGGACGAACGCCTCAAAAACATGGCCGACCTCAAGGATGACGCCGGCCTCGTCAGCGCTCGCGACAAAGCCGCCGGTGCCTACATCCTCCGCGAAGCCCAGCAGACCACGATGCGCACCGGCGACTACGGCTGGCAGAACAACCGCAAGTAGTCCGTTCGCTCCGCGTTTCACCGTTAGCTCAAGATGCGACCGTTCCCCTCCTTCGCGGTTTTGGTTGCTGGGATATTTCAAATCCTAGGGGCGAGCGCGCAGTCCACCGCACCTTCGCCGGTGCCGTTGATCGCTGCACCCTCCCCCAGCCTGCGCACCGTCTCCCCCGAACTGGCCACCAAGCTCTCGTTGAACGCTCCGAAGTTTGTCGCGCCCAAGACCACCGACACCGGCCAAGCTCCCGATCTCCGCGAGACCGACAAACCCGCGAACGGCATCGTCCGCCTGCCCAACTACGTCGTCCGCGACACGAAGTTCCGTCCTTTGAAGGAGCGCGAACTTCTCACGCCGGCGGGCCGACTCGAACTCGCCTACAAGCGCCACCCTGGCCTGCGCTATTCCCTGCCCTTTTTCAGCAACGCTCGCGTTGCCCTCGATATGTTGGAAGCCGAGGAACGCCTGCAAACCATCACCGACCTCAAGGACGCCGCCGCCCTCGTCGCCACGCGCGACAAGGCCGCCGGCGCCTATATTTTTCGCGAAGCAGAGAAGACCATGATGCGCACCGGCGATTTCGGCTGGCGAAACTCGTCCAACAAATAGCGGCGCGCTCAAGCCGCGTTCGCCGCCAGCAACGCCCGCGTGATCTCCTCCCACTCCGCCGCGAGCGTCACGCCGTCCGCCGGCATTCTTTTCCCCGCCCTCGCATACCAATAGCCTGCGTTGCCTAAATCCCCTTCCTTGCGGTGCAGATACGCGTGAACCCAGGCGCCATCCCGGCCCTTGTCGTCCTGCGCGCTCGTGTGCGCCGCTTCCCAGTCACCCCGCGCATCGAACCATAACGCCACCACCGCCGGACCCATCCCCTCCGGTGCGGCCGTCCCGCTCCTGATCGACGCCTGAAATTCCGCAAATGACATTTGCGCCAGCCTGCGCCCCGCCCCCACCTTTTCAACCCTCGACCCCCGCTCACGTTTCACCGTTTCGGGATTTCCCGCCTTTTTTCTTTTCCTCCATGTCCATCCCCGAACACGCCCTGCTCCGCGCCTTGCTCGCGCGCGACGCCGGCTGGGTCTCCGGCGAAGCGCTCGCGGATAAGTTCGGCGTCAGCCGCGTCGCCGTCTGGCAGTATTTCGACAAACTCCGCGCGGCCGGCTTCACCCTCGAGACGCAGCGCGCCAAAGGCTATCGCCTCGTCGCCCCGCCGCCCGGCCTCCACGCGCCGCTCATCGAAATTCTGCTCAAGGTCCGCCCTCGCGATTTCACTTTCACCGTCCTCGACGAGATCGACAGCACCAACGACGAAGCCGCCCGCCAGCTCGCCGCCGGCCGCGCCGCGCCCTTCGCCATTCTCGCCCGCCGCCAGACCCAGGGCCGCGGCCGCCTCGGCCGCGCCTGGCACAGCGAGGACAACGGCAATCTCTACATCAGCTTCGCGTTTCGCCCGCAGCTCGAGCCCGCGCGCATGACGCCTTTCACACTCTGGATGGGCCTCAACCTCTGCGACCTCGTCGCGAATTTTACCACCCTCACGCCCGGCCTGAAATGGCCCAACGACCTCCTCTTCGACGGCCGCAAGGCCGGCGGCATGCTCACCGAGGCGCGCATCGACGCCGACCAGATCCGCGACCTCGTCTTCGGCCTCGGCCTCAACATCAACAGCCCCGCCGCCGGGTGGCCCTCCGATCTCGCCCGCCGCGCCGTTTCCCTCTCGGAACTCGCCGTCGCCCCCATCGATTTTAACCGCCTCACCGCCGCGCTCATCGGGCGCGTGCTGCTCGCCTACGATAAATTTGTCGATGGCACCCACGTGGAAACCTTCGCCGACCTCTGGCACCGCTACGATGTCCTCCGCGGAAAAACCGTCACCGTCCTCGAAGGAAAAAACCGCCACGCCGGCACCGTCCTCGGCGTGGACGACGACGGCGCCCTCCTCCTGCGCGACGAGCACGGCCGCACGCAACGTTTCCGGGCCGGAGAGGTCACACTGGAGAAACCCGCCGCCTGACCGAAATGTCGGGGCGCAGACTTGCTGCGCCCGCTCCTCCTCGGCCAACCTGCGCCACCGCCTCCACTCTCACCGCCGCATGTCCGATCCGCTCCCGCCCGCCATCGAAGTTCTCCACCTCGTAAAATCCTACGCGGGCGCCCCGGCCGTGGCCGACATCAGCTTCACCGTCGCGCGCGGCGAGATCATCGGCTTCCTCGGCCCCAATGGCGCCGGCAAGTCCACCACGATGCGCATCCTCACCGGCTACATGCCGGCCAATTCCGGTAGCGTGCGCATCTGCGGGCACTCCGTCGCCACCGAGGCCGATGCCGTCAAGCGCCTCGTCGGCTACATGCCGGAGAACAATCCCCTGCCCGAGGATATGCGCGTCTCCGAATACCTCTATTTCCGCGGCCGCCTCAAGGAGATCCCCCGCCGCAAACTCGGCCCGCGCATCGACGAAGTCCTCGAACTCTGCGACTTGAAACGCGTCCGCCACAAAATCATCGGCCAGCTCTCCAAAGGCTACCGCCAGCGCGTCGGCATCGCCGAGGCCATCCTCGCCGAGCCCCCCGTCATCATCATGGACGAGCCCACGATCGGTCTCGACCCGCACCAAATCCTCATCGTGCGCGACCTCATCGCCAGCCTCCGCGGCCGGATGACCGTCCTCATTTCCTCCCACATCCTCCCCGAGATCGAGATGACGTGCGATCGCGTGCTCATCATCAACCGCGGCCGCGTCGTCGCACAGGGCACCCCCGCCGATCTCCGCCGCGAAATCTTCGGCCGTTCCACGTATCAACTCGAAGCCGCCGGCGCACTCCCCGCGCTCCCCGCGCTGCTCGCCACCGTCGATCCCACGCTCAGCCTGTCCGCCCAAGCCGAACCCGATTCCTCCGGCTTCGCCACGCTCACTCTCACCACCGAGCGCGCCGATGAACTGGGCGAACCCATCCTGCGCGCATTGCTGGGGGAGAAATTCCGCGTCCGCGCGCTCAGCCGCGTTCACCCCACGCTCGAGGACGTCTTCCTCGCCGCCACCCGCCGAAGCTGGGATGCCAAGATCCCGCCAAAAAACTAACCCGCTCTCCCCGCCCGCTTCCTTTTGTTCACCCTCCCGCCGTGAAACATTTCCCCACTCTCCTCAGCCATGAGCTCCGGATGTTGCTCGTCAGCCCGAGCACCTACATCGCCGGCACGGCCTTCCTGTTTTTCATGGGCTTCATCTTTACGGGGATTCTCGAGAGCTACGCCAAGACCGCGCAGGATGCGTCGCCCGCGCAGGAGTTTTTTCAACTCTTCTGGTTCCCCGTTTTTTTCATGGTGCCGCTCCTCACCATGAAGTGCCTCGCCGAGGAACGCCGCCTCGGCACCATCGAGACGCTGCTCACCACGCCCGTCACCACCACCGAGGTCGTCCTCGGGAAATATGCCGCCGCCTACCTGCTCTACGTCGGGCTCTGGGGCGCCACCGGCGGGTTTTTCTATATCCTGAAAAAATTCTCCAGCGATCCGCTCCTCCTCGACTCCGGGCCGCTGTTCGGCGGCTACCTTTTCGTCGCCATCTCCGGCTTGCTCTTCGTCGCCATCGGGGTTTTCGCCAGCTCGCTTTCCCGCAATCAAGCCGTCGCCGGCATTCTCGCCTTCATCATGCTCGTCGTGCTCATCATGGGCGGCAACTGGCTCGGGCGCGCCGATTTTCTGAACCGCGACGTGCTCGCCCCCGCCAAGGCCGCCGTGGACTACGCGCAGGTTTTCGCCCACTTGGAGGATTTCGCCCGCGGCGTCGTGGACGCGCGCCAGATCCTTTTCTACCTGAGCGGCGCCGTGCTCGCGCTCATCTTCAGCATCCTCAGCGTCGAGGCGAAGTTGCTCCACAGCTAGCATGCCCGCGCCCTTCGACAGTTTCCGCACCGCCCGCTGGCTCCGCACGATCAACCTCGTGCTGCAAGCCGTGCTCATCCTGACGCTCGTCGGCGGCCTCAACTACCTCGCGCGCAACCACCCCGTGCGCTACGATCTCACCCAGCACCGTCGCTACTCCCTCTCCCCCGAGACGCTTTCCTACATCAGGAATCTCCACCAGCCCGTGAAGATCGTCGTCACCCAGGGCACCGAGGACGATTCCCCCGAACTCCGCGGTCTGCTTCAGGAATACAAGATCGCCACCGAAGCCAGTCGCGACGGCCGCATCACGGTCGAATACATCAACGTTTTTCAGGATCGCCGCAAAGCCGAGCAGCTCGGCATCGAGCAGGCTGGCGTCGTCGTCGCCCTCTCTGGCGATCGTCGCCGCGCCCTCACGATCGACGAACTCTACAAAGTCCGCCGCATCCCCGACAAATCGACCAATCTCCCCGGCGCCACCACCACCGAACGCGCCGCCTTCCGCGGCGAGCAGGAACTCACGGGCGCGCTGCTCGACGTCTCCAGCCCCGAGCGAAAAAAAATCTATTTTCTTTCCGGCCACGGCGAACTCAGCCCGCTCGACACCGACGCGGCCCGCGGCCTCTCCGATGCCCGCAATCTCCTTCGGCTCAAAAATTTTGACGTTGAAACACTCGACCTTGTCGCCGCGCGGAAAGTCCCCGACGACGCCAGCCTGCTCATCATCACCGCCCCGCAAAGCCGCTACACCGCCAAGGAGCAAGAGCTGCTCCGCGAATACCTCGGCCCCCGCACGGGCCGCCTGATCCTCTTTCTCGCCCCCGGCCTGCCAGTCGATCAACTCGGCCTCGACGAACTGCTCTACGACTGGAAAATCCTCGTCGATGACGATCTCATCTGGGACGCCAGCGGCTCCAACAGCATCACCGAGGACGGCGATCTCCTCCTCTACGCTTTCCAGCCCCATCCCGTCACGCAGGCCCTCATCAACTACAAGCTGCCCTTGCGCCTCGGCGCCGCGCGCACGGTTCATCCCGAGCCCGGCCCCGCCGCCAATAACGGCCTCACCACCCTCACGCTCGCCGCCACCTCGACCAGCGCCTGGGGCGAAAAAAACTACCGCCATCCCCCCTTCCAATACACGCCCGGCGACGATCTTCGCCCCCTTCCGGGCATGGAGCCGAAAGACTGTCTCGGCGTCATCGTCGCCGCCGAGAAAACCGCCGTTCGCGCCGGCCTCGCGTTCAGCGTGCGCGGCGGCCGCATCGTGGTCTTCGGCACCGGCGACCTCATCGCCAACAAACGCATTGCCGACGCCGGTAACCAGACCGTGTTTCTCAACGCCGTGAACTGGACGGTGGATCGCGACACGCAGCTCAGCATCCCCGCCCGCCCCATCGAGCGCTTCCAGCTCGCGCTCAGCGCCGGCGATCTCGCCAAGCTCCGCTACGCCCTCCTCTTCGCTCTCCCCGGTGCCGCCGCCCTCCTCGGCCTCATGGTTTACTGGAGCCGGCGCCACTGACGCTTCGCACCTCTTCCTCCCATGAGAACCAAAGTCACGCTCGTCCTCCTCTTCCTGAACGTCGCGCTGTTCTTTTTCATTTTCAAATTCGAGCGCAGCTGGCGCACCGAACGCGCCTCGCTTGAGGCGCGCAGCCAGGTTTTCGGCGCCGAGGTCGCGGACATCCGCACCCTCACCGTCACCAGCGCCACTCCCGGCGGCTCCTACGGACTCGCCCGCCGCGGCGACGCTTGGTTTCTCACCGCCCCGCTCGACTGGCCCGCCAATCCCCACGCCGTCAGCCGCATCGTCAACGAACTCCAGTTTCTCAAGCACGACGCCAGCTTCAGCGTCGCCGACCTGAAAAACAACGGCCAGTCCCTCGCCGACTACGGCCTCGATAAACCCCGCCTCAACGTCGCCTTCACCTCCGGCGACGAGGCTGCCGGCACCACGCCGCGCCGCACCACGATTCTCCTCGGCGACACCACCAAGATTGGCAACCGCCTCTATCTCCTCTCCGCCGACGGCGAACGCATCCACGTCGTCCCCCGCGCCCTCGCCGACAGCCTCACCCTCCCGCCCGACCAGCTCCGCACCGATGGTATTCTCGCCATCCCGGTTTTCGAGGCCCGCTCGCTCCGGTTGCAAAGCACCGCCACCGGCAACGCCCGCGTCGCCCTCCACCGCGACGGCGCCCGCTGGACCTTCGACACCCCCATCGTGGCCCGCGCCAGCAAGGAGGCCACCGAACTCACCCTCAGCGCCCTCGGCGCGCTCCATGCCAAAACCTTCATCACCGCCAACCCGCCCCCCACGCTCCCCTCCGCCGCTCCCACTCTGCGCGTCACCATCGAGGGCAACAACCGCCGCGAAACCCTCCTCCTCGGCGAACCCGTTCCGCTCCCTCAACCCGCCACGCTCAGCGCCCAACTCCCGGTCGCGCCCCGCGAGACCGAGTTCTACGCGCAACTCGAAGGCCGCCCCGCGCTCTTCACCGTCACCGTCCCGGAGGCCCTCCGCACCGCCCTGCTCACCGCCCAGGAAACCCTCCGCGAAACCCGCGTCCTCGATTTCGACGCCCGCTCCGTCACCGCCATCACGCTCACCGCGCCCAACCAGCCACCGCTCACGCTCCAGCGCGATCTCGTCGCCAACTCCGCCGACACCGCCGCGTGGCAACTCCTCCGCCGCGGGGAAAATTCCCAGCCGCCCCAGACTCTTCCCGCCGACCGCGCCGCCGTGCAACGCCTCCTCGAACAACTCTCGCTGCTCATCACGCAAAAATTCTCCAGCGACGCCCCTTCCACTGCCGACCTCGAAAACTGGGGCTTCAACCGTCCCGAGCGCGAGGTCACGCTCACCCTCGCCACCGCCGGCAATCCCGCTTCCACAGCCACTTCCCAGCTCACCCTCCAGCTCGGCCTCGCCACCCAGCGCGATAACTTCGCCTACGCCCGCCTCGCCGGCACCGCGTCCGTTTACGCCGTCTCGCCCGATATTCTCCGCGAAACTCCCGTCGCCGCCCGCGCCTGGCGCGAGCGCCTCGTCCGTGAGCTCCCCGCCGGCGCCCGCCTCACCACGCTGAAACTCACCGACCTCTCCGACCACAAAGTCCTCCTCGAAACCTCCCTCGACCCTTCCGGCAACCCGAAAACCGAAACCCCCAACGCGAAACCGCTCGCCGACATCGTCGCCTCCCTGCGCGCGCTCCGCGCAAAAAATTTCCCGCAGGACGGTTTTACGGAAAAAATTTTCCTTGGCGGCGAAGACCGCGCGTGGCGCTACCAGCTCGAGGCCGGCATCGCACTCCCCGGTGGCACCGCGGGTGAGCAAGTCGCCACCACCACGCTCCTGTTCTCCGAGCGCATCGGCGGCACGCAACAATTCGCCGGCTCGGCGGAGTTGAACACCATCTTCGAGATCGAGCAGCCGCTCGTCGATGCCCTCTGGACGCTCACCTACGGCCCGCGCGACCCCGGCCCGATCATCAAATAAATGGTGGAGCGCGTTGACCTCAACGCGCTGGCTGCGCCGCCCACGATTCGCCTCGATGCGCTCCTTCCTGAAACCCTGTTTCCAAGCCACCCGCCTGTGCGCGCGCGCCCTCGTCACGCTGGCCTGCTGGACGCTCTGGCTCGCCCTGGGACTCCTGCTCGCGCTGCAAATCTACATCGCCAGCGTGCATGAACTCGAGGTGCCGCCCTACGTGATCCGCTCGCTCGAGGAACGCTTCGCCGCCTCGGGCGTGCGCGCCACCTTCGGCCGCACGCGCTTCGATCCCTCCGGCCGCATCCTCATCGAAAACGTCCGCGCCACCCTGCCCGCCTTTCCCGAACCCATCGCCACCGCGCGCGCCCTTTCCGCGCGGCTTAACCCCTGGGCCCTCCTCGTCGGCCAGGTGGAGGAACTCGAACTGCACGCCACCGGCGTCACCCTCTTCGTGCCCGCGATGCTGTCCTCCTCGGGTCGCGCCGAGGAACTCGTCCGCGATCTCGATGCCACGCTCGAGCCCGCCGGCCGGCTGCTCACCATCACTCAACTCAACTGTCAGCTCGGCCCGCTCCCAATCTCCGCGCACGGCACCGTGCAACTCGCCGCGCCGCGCCGCGCCCAAGCCCCGCCGCTCCCCGTCGCCGAGTTTCTTTCCCAGAACTACGCTCCCCTCGCCCGCAAGCTCGCCGCCGCCGCCGCCCAGCTCGCCGTGTTCGAGGAACCGCGCCTGCAGCTTGAGCTTTCCCCTTCCGAATCGCGCGGCGCCACCGCCCGGATATTTTTCACCGCCCGCGGCCTGCGCCTCCCGTCGCCCGCGATCCAGTCCGGCCCGCTCGTCGTCACCACCAGCCTCCCGCTCCTCGGCGATGCCCCGGTGCCCGTCAGCCTGTCGGTGACGGCCGATGAACTCACGCTGCCCGCCGGCGCTTCCGCTCTGCGCGTGGCGGCCACGGTCCGCGGCACGCTGCGACCCGGCGCCTTCAGCTTCGAGCCCGGCGACGCGGAACTCACCGTCGCCGAGCTGCACGCCGCGGGCTCCACCTTCCAAACCACCGCGCTGCACCTGGCACCCGGCCCGCTCCCGCGCGTTCGCGCCGAACTCGTCACCCGCTTCGCCGGCCAGCCGCTCTACGCCCGCGTGTCCGCCGATCTCGATACCCAGACCGCCGAGGCCGCGTTCTCCGGTCGCGTGGACGACGGCCTGCTTGGCGTTATTGGCAATCGCATCGGCCAGGACGTGCGCCAGTGGATCGATTTTCCCGAGCCCGTCACTATCGTCGCCGCGCGCGCCACGTTTGCCCCCGGCTGGAAATGGGAAAAACTCCACGCCCGCCTCGTCGTCCCCATCATCAACGCCTACCACGTGCCGCTCACCGATGGCCGCGTCGTCCTCGAACTCACGCCCACCCGCCTCTACGCCCCCGAGGCCTTCGCCCGCGTCGGCGACAACTTCGCCCGCGGCACCTACGATCACGATCCCGCCACGCATCGCTACCGCTTTCTCCTCGAAGGCCGCCTGCGCCCTCTGGCCATCTCCAGCTGGTTCGGCAACTGGTGGCCCGATTTCTTCAAGAGCCTCGCGTTTCCCTTCGCCATTCCCACCGCGAGCGTCGAAGTCGCCGGCCGCTGGGGCCGCAACACCGGTGGCGAGTCCCGCATCGTCATCGCGGCGGAAAGTTCGGAGGCCGAAATTTTCGCCGCTAAATTCGACCACGCCCGCGCGCGGATTTTTATCCGCCCGCAGTTTCTCGACGTCTTTGAATTCTCCGGCACGAAAGACACCGGCGAGGCGCACGGCTCGTTCACCCGCCGCATCCACCCCGTCACGCAGGCGTGGGAACATCTGGATTTCGACGTCGTCTCGACTCTCGACCCCGTCGGCCCCGCAAAAATTTTCGGCCCCGACGGCGCGGAGCTGATTTCCGCCTTCGCGTTTGATCGCCCGCCCTCGCTCACGATCCAAGGTCACCTCGACAGTGCGACTGCACCCGGCGGCGCGCGCCAGGCCATCGACATCACGGCCCACACCGATGGTGGCTTTCGCTTCCACGGGTTCCCCCTTGAGCACATTTCGCTCGGCGTCTCCCTGCGCGACGATGCGCTCACCCTCAACTCGGTCTCCGCCGGTTTCGCCGGCGGCACGGTCCGCGGCCGCACCAAAGTCTGGGGCCGCGGCCCCGCGCGCCGCCTCGGCTTCGATTACGCGCTGCAAGACGCGAGCCTCGGCCGCGCCATCGCCGCGCTCGAAAACTACGCCGCCGCGAACCGGCACGCCGCCCCGCCGCCGCCCAATCGTTTTCTCCAGGCCAAAGCCGCCGTCAGCCTCGATCTCGCCGCCTCCGCCGAGGGCCTCTACGACGATGCCTTCACTTATCGCGGCGAGGGCAGCGCCACATTGAGCGGCGCCGAGCTTGGCGAAGTAAAGCTCCTCGGCCTGCTCTCCGATCTTTTCAGTTTCACCGCCCTGCGCTTTACCGCCGCGCGCGCGAATTTCCGCATCGACGGCCCGCGCCTCGTCTTCTCCGACGTGAGCCTCACCGGCGCCAACTCCGCCATCAACGCCCGGGGCACCTACGCCCTCGACCGCCGCGAGCTCGATTTTAACGCGAAGATTTTCCCCTTTCAGGAAAGCGAACTCGGTTTCAAGAGCATCTTCGGCGCGGTGCTCTCCCCGCTCTCGAATGCATTCGAGGTCAAGCTCACCGGCTCGCTCGACCAGCCGTCCTGGCGCTTCCTCATCGGCCCCACCAGCCTTCTGCGCAACCTCAGCCAAGGCGCGGCCTCCGCGCCCGCGGCCCCCGCGCCGCCGCGCCTCTCGCCGCTGAAACCGTAGGCCCGGTCCGCGCCGGAATTTCGGCCAACAAAACACGTTGCCCCCCGCGCGCGCGCCGCTCTTGCTGGGGATAATTCCCCATGGATTCGCTCTCCACTCTACCTCGCCGCACTTGGCTGGAGCGCGCTTCGCTCGCCTCTGCCGCCTTGTGTGCGCTCGTGGGCGCCGCCGGCTTGGTGGATCAATGGCTGCATCTCGCCGCGTTCCTGCCGATCGGCGATGAACCGCTGGGCCTGCGCGGCGACGAATCGCTCGCGCTGGTCGTCTTCGGCGTGGCGCTCCTCGTGCGCGAGTTTGGCTGGCGTCCCGCCCTGTGCGCCGCCGCGTTTCCGGGCCTGATTGGCGCGCGCGGGATTATGGCGGCGGTTTCCAATCGCGATTTCGGTATGGGTGGCCTGTTCGACCGGATCGGCGACGGCCCCGGCGCATCGACTTCCGGCCACCTCGCGGGCATGACCGCGTGCTGTCTCCTCCTCGGCGCCTGCACGTTGCTCTGGAACGCCATCGAACGCGCTCCCCGCTCGCGGCTTTTCGCGACCGCGTTCGCCGGTTCGCTCATCGCCTCCGTCGGCTTCTCCACGCTCTTCGGCTACATCGCCAACCTCCCCGCCATCTACCGCTGGGGCGCCGTCAGCGCGATGCCGCCGCTCACCGCTGTCGCGTTTCTGTTCCTCGGCCTCGCGCTGTTGTCGCTCGCGTGGCGCGAGCACCGCGCCATCACCGGCGGCCCGCCCGCGTGGTCGCCCATGCCCGCGATCATCGCCAGCCTCACCCTCACCCTCGTGCTGTGGCTCGGTCTCCGCGAACGCGAGTTCGCCTATCTCGGTCAGAAAACCCAGACCGCGATGGACCAGCTCGCCACCGACATCCGCTTCGCCCTCGAACGCCAGACCAATGCCATCGACCGCATCGCGCGCACTTGGGGCGACACCCGCGCCGATAACGCTTCCGCCGAAGCCGCCGCGTGGGACATCGAGGCCGGCACCCAGCTCAACGACGCCAAGTCCCTCGGCAACGTGAGCCTCTCCTTCATCGACGGCCGCGAGCTGCGCACGCGCTACGTCTTCCCCCGCGCCGGCAATGAAGCCGCCACCGCCTTCGACCATCTGGCCGACCCGGCTCGCCGCGATGCTATCGCGCAGGCTGGCAAAAATGCCGGCCCCGTCCTCACCGCCTCCACCACCGTCCGCTGGAAAGACCGCGCCCAATCCGGCTTTGCCATCTACGCCCCCGTCACCCGCGAGAGCCAGCCCGCCGGCTACGTCGCCGCCGAATACGTTTACAGCCCGTTTTTCCAAAACCTCATCGCAGCCCGACTCAAGCTCGCCGACGAATACCACGTCACCGTCGCGATCGGCCCCGATCAAACTTACGATTCCGCCCCCCGCACCGCTGCTTCGGCTGACGCGTCCTTCACCGTCGAGCGGCCCTACACCATTGCCGAACGCCGCGTGCGCCTCACCTTCGCGCCCACCGCCGCCACGCTGCGCATGGACCGGCGCTTCCTGCCCGAGATCGCCCTTTTCACCGGCCTCAGTTTCACCGTCCTCCTCGGCCTCAGCGTCCACCTCGCGCGCCGCGCCCGCACCGGCCAAACCGAGGCGGAACTCTCCAACAAAAAACTTCTCGCCGAGATCAGCGAACGCAGCCGCATCGAGGCCCGCCTGAAAATCTCCGACGAGCGCCTCCGCCTCGCGCTCGACTCCACCCAGATCGGCATCTTCGAATGGCAGGTTCCCTCGGACCAAGTTTACTACAGCCCCGGCCTCTGGGCGCTCCTCGGCTATGAGCAGAGCCACATGCCCGCCACCGTCGAGACCTGGCAGGCGCTCATCCACCCCGA